>QAKH01000115.1 GCA_003343885.1 Clostridiales bacterium
GATACGCTTTTGACGTATACACGCTTTCCAGGCGTGCCTCTTCAACCACTCGAGCATCACTCCCTCGGGTCGATCCCGTAAAAACGGTGGCAAATATAATACATTTTTCGGGTTCGACGAAAGTTTTTACAAAAATAGTATCTCATTTTTACGACAGCCGCCCGAATTACCCCTTGATAATATTTACAGAAAGTACCTTATCGTCCACATGAACATACAATGTGTACACCCCCGGCATCAATCCCGACATAGGAACCAGCACAGAATACTCTCCCTCATCTTCTTCACGACTCGGTGTTCGTCTCAGACAAATTCCCGCGCTACTGTGCAAAGTGAACCACACCGAAGCCGAACGAGTAAGTTTATATTTTATTGTTAAGTCACTCTCCACCGGATTGGGCAGATATTCCGCCTCGGTAAAAACACTCTCGATCGGTAGGATCTCCTCCTCAATCGATTCATCGTCGGCACTACGGTCACTCTCTCCGCTCAGATAATCGGGCGGATAGTAAAACGATACAGCCGAGAGTATCGTATCGGCCTGTGTACCATGCAGTGTGGAAGTCTCGCTCTCGAACACCGGATAACGATTCTGCGGCACAAACCAAGCATACGTATCCACACTCACCGACAAGCTGTCTTTGCATATCCTCACATATCGGCGGGCGGTATGTACCCGCAGGGCGTTTCCGAAAGTCTCTCCCGGTAACCTCAATTCACCTTCGGCATCGGCTGTGACAGTCGTCGTTCCCCCGACGAAAAGAGGAATACGCTGACCATACCGTCCTGCTCCTTCGAAACGACTCGTCAGAGAATCGCCATAAGCGAAAGGATAACGCAACAAAAGTTCGGGACGAGCATAATCGATATAGAAAGTAGCATTCTCATGTCCCACACACCACAGGCTATCACTTCCTTGTCGGTAATAATAACGGTTACGCCCCTCGCGACCACAAAGAATATCCATATGGGAACTGTCCGGAATAAAATATTCCACGGGAAGTTCCTCCGAAAGGATTTGCATTCCTCGGAAGTCCCACCGGCATTTCGTTCCGGCCCTGCCCGGTTCTTGGTACTCGACCAGCATCTTGACGAATGCCTCTCCGACTTCCAGCCGGTTGCTGTCGGCTGTCAATTCTATTGCTGACAAAACTTGTACACCTGCAATACCAGCTGTAAATAATAAAACACGTATATTCATAACATTTCTCTTTATCCGTTTCATCGTTCTATTCATTCCGATAATGGTACTTATACAATGTCGTAGTCTTCTCCCCCTCTTTCACACGCACCAATCGCCCCACATTATCATACTCATAATAAGTCGTATGCCCCCGAGGATCGGTCGAAGAGGTAATTCCCACCAGCGGCTCATACGTATAAACGGTTACTTGTGCCGACGGCAGTTCCGTACGCAATCGGGCCAGCAACATTTCGTCTGGAATTTCAGCCGCAGCGAAAGCCTCGGCATCCCCTATGATGCTCTCTACTTGCTCCCAAGAGGCATTCTTGATTTCCGCCACCGGGTATTGATAACTATATCCCCACAAGTAAATGGTAGTGAGATTATCCAATCCCGTTTTTGATTTCAGCTTTCCCGAATCATAATAGGTATAATCACTCTGTTTCTCAAACGCATTGTTCCCTCCATCACGATAAAAATACGATACAGGACGCACAACAGACGTATCGTTGTTTACTTTTCCGTATAGAATCTGTTCGGTATAGATTTTATCATACTCGATATCGCCTTTGTATTTCACATATTCTCGCACAATAGGCGAAGTGATGCAATTGCCGGCTTCCATCGCTTCTCTCACAAGCTGCGGATATCCAGCATAATTGTCCGAAGAATAATAATACCTCGATGCGACACTGTCTCCCTCGCTGGTATATACCCGTTTTTCCCGCACGTTGAACAACCGTTCCCGATCGTCATATGTATATAATTCCGCCGTTTCGAAAAACGTTTCGCCGCTATCGTCATAACGCTTGGTTATCGTCCAATCCAAATGCTGTAACCCCACATAAATAGGATACGCAATCACTTCATAATCTATCTGTTGAGAGCTCGAAGTATTTTCATAAAGCACACTCGGTTTAAATATATCGGTAAATGCCGCCTTCGAAAAACAATATACATTATGTCCACTCCCACATTTACCTGTTCTACCCACGAACAAAGTTTTTGTATTCACCAGAATACCCTGTATATACTGGTTATTATCGGCGTATTTATAAATAGTGTGTTCCTGCAATCGATCTCCCTTGTATATTTTGCGGTCTATCAGATGCGGAGTATCGATCAGAGCACTCCAATAAATGGCCTTATTTCCCGATGCATTGGATTGGTCGTATAAATAATCATACCGTTCGACAGTTTTCCCTCCGGTACTCGTATATTCCGCCACCTCGTCATACCACACCATGCAATTATCGTTAAACAATGTAATATTGGCATTTTTCTCACTCACGATTACCCAATGAGCGTCTAATACAGAAGGCTCTCCCGATCCTTCCGGATTCTCGATAGGATCAACTATATTGATCACTTTCTGAATCCTTTCCGAAACATATCCCCAGTCCGATGTATCCACGATAATATTTCCATATCCCGATTCATTGGAGCCATATTTGTAACTTTTGGTTATCTCTTGACCCGAACTCGGATCATATTGACTCAATCGTTTGATACGTAAACCGCAAGTGATATCGGTCGAATCGCCAGTCATTTCCGACACGCTCAATGCTCGATTCATTTCGTACTCGAAAGTCGTATAACCGCCTGTCGGGTAAACAATTTTCTCCAATATCTTCGCTTTCATGGCTGATTCTTCGGAATGCCCATCTCCACAACCGACACTTTGGATACTATCTAATAATTGTACAATATACCGAGGGAACAAATTATTTATCCCAGCATTCACCTCCCCGGTATAATATCCGAATTTGTCTTGCGCATAAACATTCTCAAAAGACTGCGTATTGTAGCTGAATCGATAAGTCCCATCGCCGGTTACCGAAACCGAACCCAACAAATCGGTTGTCAGGTCGGAATAAAAATCAACCCGACGGATAACTTTCGCATCCTTGTTCAAGACCTTTATTTGCTTCAACATCTCAGCTCGCGAAGGGTTATTATTATAACTGAATTCCACACGCCCCAAAGGGAACTCGATCGATGTCAAACCCTTGTCATAACTCATCCTATAATTTTCAACATGTTGAAATTCACTTATACTCTTATGTTCAAAATCAAAACTAAGTTCAGCCTTAACAAATGTAGCGTTGTGATATCGGGCAAATGACTTTATTGTTACCGGTTTATAATGAAACAATATCTCCTGCCCCGTGGGATAAGTTATTTTCCGCAACACATAAGCTACATCTAACGGATTCTCGGTGATCGTACAAACCACAAAATTTCGAGGCTCGTTCACCCTATCACCATACCAATAAACCACCCCGTTTGTATCGGTCACTTTAAATCCCACGATCGGCCTGTGTTTTAACCCGATGACCTCTATCCGCAACGGTGATTGTTTAATTTGACGTACGCTGTAACCATTGGCTTTCGTCTCGATAATGAAACTGCAACTCCCGCTCAATGTATTTATAGTAAAGATATCATGCTCGCCGTCATAGCCCCACGACCATTCAAAATCCGTTGTCGGTGAAGCCCAATAAGCGACAGAATCAGGGTGTATCAAATAGGGATTATCCGGTATTTTCTCCGGTTTACACATTTCGTCTATTTTCCCGAAACTCTTTCGTGTAACTCGCAGTCCCGGCAACAAACTCCACCCGTAACCGAGAATCCCCACTGGATCCTCCACTTTGATTCCCGATGCGTGATAGGCTATACTGAACGGCAGTGAACCGCCGTCCGGCATAGGTATCGAGAATAAAGGAATGCTGATATCCACTACCCCTGTCGCTTTGGACACCGGATAGAACTCAAATCTGTTGAACTGGGAAGACAATGGCGACGTCACACTTATATCGGGCATCTTATTTACTAAATATTCCTCGTCCTGCGCATGCGCTACAATAGGCAATGTCACCATCAAGATCATACAAAGCGTTTTATTTAATCGTGTCCTCATAGCTTATCTTTTACCGATAGAACAAATTTAATCGTATAAAAAAGAGTTTTTATTATAAACAAAAATCCATAATACCCCTTGATGTCTTCCTCCTATGGAGTCCGTCGGTCGCCGTAGTCTTTTGTCTTTATCAAATTCCCGGACTCGTCGTAATATTTCCACTCCCCGATTTCCCAAAAATCAACCATAAAATCTTCGTCGCACACCATATATCCTTCGCTCTTAACGGCTCCACTTGGATAATAATCAATACTATGACATTTATATTTACAGAAAATTCGGCAATACCCCGTATATATACTGTCCTTATTGAGTTCTATCGAATCGAGAGTATAGACCAGCTCCCCTTCATCTCCAAATACATACCATGTGCCAGACATATTATCCGCTGTGTATTCCCCTAATACAAACAAATCATTACGAGAAAAGCACTTAAATAATCCATCTTTTTTACCGCCTTTATAGTATAGTTCATGTGTGATTCCTTCGCCAAGAGAATCTCTCCAATAGCCTTCCCTCTGCCCCAAATCATTCACCCGATTCATCGGAATCTTACGGCCGATTCCAAAAATGCCTGTCGCCACACAACCCGCAAAAAAACAACAATAGCACGCTCTTTTTCATAACTCCTAATCTTATATTTTTACAAAACCATACATCAGGACCCTATTTTTTCACATAGGACTTTGATATAATCCAATTTCCAACGCTCAATTCTGTGAAGGGGGTATCTCCCTTTCTTCCCGGTCTCGTACAAACCATATCTATTCTTTTAGCGATGAGCCAAATTTAATCACACTGAAACTTATTGGAGAAAAGGGTGTCGGGTCGTGTATGGACGATTACCTCTCCATTTCCCCCGAATCTATATAAATAGCCTTTCCTTCCGCTTTACTACACAGTACATAAACATTAACGTCATCATTACAAAAAACAACCGTTTCATATCTATCCATTTTTAAGTAAATCTTGTTACAATCCATAACACCCCTTGATCTCTTCCTCCTATGGAGTCCGTCGGTCGCCGTAGTCTTCTGTCTTTATCAAATTCCCGGCCTCGTCGTAATATTTCCACTCCCCGATTTCCCAAATCTCAATCTCAAACTCTTCGTCACACACCATATATCCTTCCTTTTCAACGCCTCCGCCCGGATAATAATCAGTACAATAACACTTATATTTACGAAAAATTCGGCAACAAGGATACCCCGTGTATATACTATCCTTGTTAAACTCTATCGAATCAATGGTACAACGTAATTCTCCCTCATCTCCAAACATATACCATGTGCCGGACATATTATCCGCTGTGTATTCCCCAAACAGAAATAATTCATTACGAATAAAGCACTTAAATAATCCATCTTTTTTACCGCCTTTATAGTATAGTTCATGTGTGATTCCTTCGCCAAGAGAATCTCTCCAATAGCCTTCCCTCTGCCCCAAATCATTCACCCGATTCATTGGGATCTTACGACCGATTCCCAAAATACCTATTGCCACACAACCCGCAAAAAACAACAATAGCACGCTCTTTTTCATAATTTCCTATTTTTAATACGACTAAAAAATGATTCTCTCGTTCCATTCAGAATAAAATTAAAAGCCGGTAACCGGTTTACGTTCACGGGCTCCGATAGAGACCTCGAAACCGTGACACTTACCGTATTGTTCTTTTGGTCTTCTGCTTCAAAATGCCCTATAAAACGATCCCAATTATTTATGTCGATCAACAAGCATCCTGCCGATATAGGATTCTTATTTCTTCCTACTCCTGTAAGATTATTTATTCCAGGCTTGTGTATATTAATACCTGCTGCGTATGTCCGGCCATCGGTATATGCCGGATTTTCGTATCCTAATTCTATTCTCCCGCTACCGTCGGTATCCTCCATTCGCAAAGCCGTATAAGCCCCCTTATGCTTGCCTACTTTCGCATGATAAGTACCTTCGGGAACCGTAGCATAGTCGCTTCCCGAAGGATTCGTACAGGCCGCATATGTCTCGGTCGTTCCGTCTGCCAAATAAACCGTGGCAGTAGAAGATCCTATATTATAGCCGTTATCCTTGTCAAAAGTTTTGTTATCTGAAAAAAATATGGCCTGCGCATACAAACCCTGCAATAAATTACCGTCTACATCATAAGATTTATCTTCATCTACCCACTCATATCCTGTAAAAATCACCTCTCCTTCTATTCTGTCATAAGTCAATCGCCACGATTCCCCGTCCGGGTCTACATATTT
>QAKH01000031.1 GCA_003343885.1 Clostridiales bacterium
CCCGCTTTTCTTTCGGAGAAAAGCGGGGCAAAAGAACTTAATTTTTCATGTTTTACTCTGAGTTTTCGTGCTGGCGTTTATGGCACGAAAATGGGCATGGATTTGCGAAAAATATACTTGCCTTTTTCAATTGCCTGCCCGCGTAAATTGGTACGGCTCACAGCCGCCGCTAAAAGGAAAAACCTGCAAGCACCGCACGAATGAAATGAGCGGGGTGCTTGCAGGCAAAAACATTGTTTTTCCTCCGCTTTTTTTAAAAAAGCGGACGGGGTTTGGGGCAGAGCCCCATAAACCACTACGTCCGGGGTTTGGGGCAGAGCCCCATATCATAATAAAAAATACTCAATTTGATTTCATATAACCATACGTTCCGGTTATGGGATCTTCAAAAAGCGGAATATGCGGCGGCATGAATGTCATCAAGACAAAAATTACTGCGATTAACAACAAAACCACAAATGCTGTTGTTTGTGATTTGCAATTAAAACTGCTGCTCTCAAATAACTTTGTTTCCACCCAAAAAACAAATGCGTCCGCTAAGAAAAATATCAATATGTTTACCCAGTCGGGTACTGTTCCCAGGACTCCGCCGATTGTGTAATAAAGTATCGGAATAATCAGTATTCCGATAACCATGCCTGCCGGCTTTACACACCAAAAGTTATCGTATTCTTTTCCAATGTACCTGCTTTCCGCCAATGCAAAAATCAACATCGGGAAAAATATCAGCTTTAAATGCTCCCATACAGATTCATTTACCGGAGCAAACAATGCCGCAATAACACTTTGACCGGTCCAGTCAAACAGGAAATGTAAAAGCACACCCGCAATGCCGACAAAAATAAATCCGGCTGCTTGATAATAATACAAAGTCTTTTTCATATCTAACCTCCAAAACAGTACCTTGCAACGATATATTAGTTCTGCATGAACAGTTTGCTTTTCTGTTTTTTTACCGGATTATTCCTTCATCTGCCCGTATTTCCCGGTCCGATAATTACGGAACGGAAAACACAGGTTAACTTACCCTGACTATTCGACTTCGTGTTTTGAAAACACGGTGACGATTTCTCTGTCACAACACTCCGGGGAATATAACCACTTATCTATATGATCCGAGTCGGTAAAATACACTGTTTTCCTCTCCGACTGTGTTGACGGAGAATCGGTATCAACGATTACAAGCTTTATTTTCATTTTTTCCGGAATGATGCTCTTTATGTAAACCGCCGCGCTGTGCCCGACGCACGCTCCCTCGCACCACTCGGCAAGACCGGCAAGGTTAGGCGTAAGCTCGACAAAAATTCCGTATGGTTCTATACTCCTTATTATGCCTGCGGCTGTCTCCCCTGCATTGAAAAAGGCGGCATTTTCCTCCCATGTGCCAAGCAGTTCCTTATGCGTCAGAGAAATGCGCCCGGTTTGTAAATCGTTTAACTTTACGGCACATTTTATCCGGTCTCCGCAGGAAAAACGGTCTTTCGGGTTTGTTATGCGGGATACCGAAATACAATCAACAGGAAGCAGTGATATAATGCCGCAGCCGATATCGCAAAAGCAGCCAAACGGCTCGATATGCGTGATTTTTGCCTCGATTATATCCCCCGGTACAAGTTTTGAAACGTATTTTTCGTAACACTCTAACTGCGCCGCTCTTCTCGAAAGCACAAGCCGTGGCGTTTCCGAGCTTTTATCTATATGCGTCACCTTGAAACAGACCGGTTTTCCAACTCTCGTTATAACTGCTATGTCACGTATCCGGCTGCCGTCGGTACTGTATGCGGTCTCCTGTCTCGGAATGACTCCCTTGTAAGAACCCAGCTGTACAATAAGGTTGTGCTCTCCGTCACAAAGCGTCGCTCTTCCTTCAAGAATAAGCCCTGCGCTCATAGCGTATTCGAGCGCCGCAAGGCTTGACGAATGCTCCTTGTTTTCCGGCGTGTCGATTATATATCCCTCGGGTTTATATGTTTCTGTCATTTTTCGTTTCAACCATACCTTTCCTTATACTTCGGGAATTACTGTATTATTCCGGCGTGAGGTTTGCGGACAGGGTGGAACATGTAATTATCTATACGGCATACAGTGCTTTGTTCGTATATACCTTATAACCGCAAGCCTGTATTTCCCGACGCAAACCGCCGCCTGTTTGGCGTTTCCGATATAATCGTATTCATTTTCTCTGCGCTATATTACCGTCAAAGCAAAAACGCTTTATAATTGTGCATTACATATAAAAAACGATATAAAACTTGTGCAAAATATGAAAAAGTTATTTATTAAAAAAAAATCAATTGATTATGCCTGCTTTTAATGATATAATACAGTGTAATATTGAGTACATTACCTCCAAAAGAGGTAATTTTCAGTAATTCTTTGGAGGCGACGATATAACTATGAAAAAAATTCTGGCACTCGTATTGGCTGCTGTCATGCTTTCTTCCATGCTGCTCATAGGCGGATGCGGAAAGAAGGACGATGACGACAAGGGCGCGATCATTCAGATGTTCTTGAGCTCCATGCCTGCTACCCTTGATCCGACAGCCGCTCAGCACGGCTCGGCTGACAACGCTAAGCTGTTCGGACTTTTGTATGAAGGTCTGTATACGATAAACGAAAAGGGCGAACTTAAAAAAGCTCTTGCTGACGAGGTTGAGTACTACGTTGACGCCCGTGACAATTACTTAAAGCTTGAAATTTCTCTCAAGGACTCCCGTTGGAGCGACGGTATCGTTGTTGATGCGGACGACTTTGTGTATTCCTGGCAGAGACTTTTGAGCCCTGAATCAAATCATTACGCAGCTTCGCTGTTATATCCGATAAAGAACGCTAAAAACGTAAAAGAGGGCTTGTGCTCTATAAATGATTTAGGCATATGCGCTATAAAGGACGACGTGCTCCAGATTACTTTCGAGAAGGATTTTACCAACATAGAGTACTTCTTGCGCCGTCTTGCAAGTCCGGCTCTTGTGCCGTTAAGAGAAGACAATGCTACCAAGTTTGACGATCCTACAAATATTGATTACACCTGGGACGCAAATTCTACGCTTGCTCTCCCCCTCACAAACGGTCCTTTCAAATACAAGAACGTTACCGACGACACAATCGAGCTTGAAAGAAATCTCCACTACAACAACGTAAGCGCTGTTGAGGACAACCCGGTAGACAAGGTTGTAAAGCCGTATCAGCTTGTTACGCTTCTTTCAGAGGGCGACACAGCTGACGACCAGATTGAGCGCTATCTTAACGGAGATATATTCTACATAAATCTAAGCGCCGCTTCTGCCGAAACCATAGAAAAGGCAGGCAAGGTAACCCAGACAGATATACCGTCTGTTTACACCTATTTCTTTGATACAACGAGCGAACTTTTCTCCGACGAGCGTGTAAGACAGGCGCTTTCCATCTCTCTTGACAGAGAATACATAAACAGTCTTACCGGCAGAGATACAAAGGCTGCCGAGGGAATTATACCTTTCGGAGTTGACGATACGACGGAAAAGACGGAATTCAGAGAAGAAGGCGGAAACATCTTTGTTCCTACCGGAGATATGGAAACCGCAAAAGCTCTTCTCGAGGATGCCGGAGTAACAAAAGGCTCTTTCACGATAGAATATAACTCTGCAAGAAGTTACGAAAGAGATATTGCCGAATACGCGAAGAGCGTATGGAAGGAACTCGGATTTACGGTTCAGACTTCCGGCAAGAACGACAGATACCTCTCCGGATTCATCACCGGTTCAACCTCACTTACAACCGGCACGGCTCGTGTGATAGGCATGGACTTCCAGTGCATCACTCCCGACGCGTACAGCATGCTCATGGGATTTTCGACACAGTATTCAGGCGGAGCTGTTGACCTCTCACAAGAGGAAATAACCTTCACAACCGGCAACATAACCGGATTTTCCGATCCTGAATATGACGCAGTATGCGATGAAATAGCAGGCGCTCTCAATAACGCGTCAAGAGCTGAGGCAATGCATAAGGCAGAAAAGCTTCTTGTTAAAAAATCTCCCGTTATCCCGTTGTTCTGCAATGTTGACATTTACGCTTCAAGAGATTTGTCAAACATAGAGCAGGACGATTTCGGAGGAAAGAATTTCACAAAAGTAAAACAGAAGAACTATGAAAAGTATCTGCCGGAGGAAGAGGAAAATGTGGTACTTCCTGCGACTACAGACGGCAGCGAAACTGACGAAACCGCAGAATAATTTTCTTTCGATTTCTGTGAACTTATAATAACCAAATACCAATAAAGGCTTCAGCACGAAGTCATTACCGGAAATCAAAGGGCTGTACCCCCACACACAGGTACAGCCTTTTTTGGGCGTTTGAACAGCATCTTTTTGAACTAATCTCAAAGTTACTGCAAACCTCTAAAAGTAAAATATAGTACAAAGGATGGTGTCAATGTCCGAACTGCTGCAAAAACACGATTTTTCCTTTCAAAAAAAATACGGTCAGAATTTTCTCCGGGACGTAAAAATTCCAAGGCGTATCGCCTCGGAATGTGTTGACACCAAAAGAGCCGGATACTCTGAGCCGGGGCAAGATTTAACCGCCGGCTCGGACACAGTATCAGGCAAAGCTTCCGACACGGTTTTCAGCGCAGTTTCAGCCACAGATTCCGGCACAGTTTCAGCCTCTGTGTCAGAAACATACGAACCTGTTGTACCCGGCGGCGGCAACGCTTCAGGAAAGATACGTGCGTTAATGCTCGAAATAGGTCCCGGAGCGGGAATTCTCACAAAAGAGCTTGCGGCAAGATTTGAAAGAGTCGTTGCGGTTGAGATTGACGAAAGCCTTAGACCTGTTCTTGATGAATCTTTAAAAGAGTGCGAAAATACAAGTGTTGTGTTCGGCGACATCATGGAAACAGATCTGCACTCACTTCTCGATCCGTTGCGAATCGCTCCAGACGGCACAAAGCTTCCCGTTTCGGTGTGCGCAAATCTGCCGTATTACATCACAACGCCGATACTCATGAAGCTTATCGAGCAATACGACGATTTTGACTTTATCACCGTTATGGTGCAAAAAGAGGTAGCCGCAAGGCTCACATCCGTGCCCGGAAAAGCCGAATACGGAAGTATAACCGCTTCCATCAACCTTCATTCTTCGGTAAAACGCCTTTTTTCAGTACCGTCCGGATGCTTTTTCCCTCGTCCGAAAGTTGACAGCGCAGTTATAAGGCTTGAGCTGTTTAAGCCTGCAAAATATACCGAACGGCAGATTTCAGGCGCAGGCAAGCTTATAAAAGCGGCATTTGCCATGAGACGGAAAACTCTCGTCAATGCGCTTGAGGGAATACTGCCGGACTTGAATAAAGCCGAAATTACACGCATTATTACCGAAGTTTTCGGCGACGGCAGTCAAAATGTACGAGGAGAAACCTTAGGCGCCGATGATTTCGTTAAACTTTCGGAAGCAATTTACGGTGAAGGAAGGTAAATCTCGGCGATATTATTAAAAGCAATGCAATGCGTACTACAAAAAAGTAAAAAACAAAAGGAAATAAGCAATACAATCGAAAGGATTTTCACAAATGGGAATAATCGAATTTCTGATCACAGCATTCAGCCTGTCCATGGACGCCTTTGCCGTGTCGGTTTGTAAAGGACTTGCGACAAAAAGCCTTAAACCAAAGCACTTCTTAGCAGTCGGCGCCTGGTTCGGAGCATTTCAGGCTCTTATGCCCATAATCGGCTACTATCTCGGAACAATGTTTGAAAAATACATTGTCAACTTTGACCACTGGGTTGCTTTTGCTCTGCTTGTTTTTATAGGCGGAAACATGATATTTGAGTCTTTCTCAAAGGAGGAAAACTCATCGAACGAGTCATTCTCCGCAAAAACAATGTTTCTTATGGCGGTTGCGACAAGCATTGACGCTCTCGCTGTCGGCATTACGCTCGCGCTTTTGCCCGGTATAAACATTTTTTCCGCCGCAGCAATTATCGGTATACTCACTTTCATTGTTTCGGCTGTCGGTCTTAAGATAGGAAACGTATTCGGAGTAAAGTACAAATCAAAAGCCGAGCTTGTCGGCGGAATACTTCTTGTGCTTATCGGCTCAAAAATTTTATTTGAACATTTGGGAATAATTTCTTTTTAAATTTTTTGAAACACTTTTTTAGTTGTATTTCCGGATAAAAATAACACCCGAATTAAGGTTTTCGCCTTTGTTCGGGTGTTTTCAATTATTTTCAAATCAATAAAGATAATGAAATCAATTATATCACAATTATATCATTATTAGCTTTACTGCGTCCGCTGCCGCTTTAATTAAAGCTTTTCAAGTGCCTGTTCTATATCTGCGATAATATCGCCGGCATACTCAATTCCGACAGAGAATCTTAACATATCCGGCTCTATGCCGCCTGCTCTTAACTGCTCGTCGGTAAGCTGACGGTGGGTTGTGCTTGCAGGATGAAGAACGCAGGTACGCGCATCGGCAACGTGCGTAACAATTGCCGCAAGGCGAAGCGAGTCCATAAACTTGGTCGCTCCCTCTCTTCCGCCCTTTACTCCGAAGGAAATTACACCGCAAGTGCCGTTCGGCATATATTTTTTCGCAAGGTCGTAGTATTTGTCGCCCTCAAGTCCGGGATATGAAATATAAGTTACCTTGGGGTGGTTCTTGAGATATTTTGCGACTTCAAGAGCGTTTTGGCAATGGCGCTCCATACGAAGCGCAAGAGTTTCAAGACCTATATTGATAAGAAAGGCGTTCTGCGGAGACTGTATTGATCCGAGATCTCTCATGACCTGTGCCGTAGCCTTGACAATGTATGCCGCTTTGCCGAATTTTTCGGTATAAGTAATACCGTGATACGAATCGTCCGGCGTTGTGAGTCCCGGGAACTTATCTGCATGGGCGTTCCAGTCAAAGTTGCCTCTGTCAACTATACAGCCGCCGACAGAGGAAGCGTGACCGTCCATGTATTTTGTAGTGGAGTGGGTAACTATATCAACGCCGTATTCAAACGGACGGCAGTTTATCGGCGTCGGGAAGGTATTGTCTACAATAATCGGTACGCCGTGGCTGTGTGCCGCGTTTACAAATTTGTCAAAATCAAGAACGCTTAACGAGGGGTTTGAAATGCTTTCGGCAAACACTGCCTTAGTGTTGGGACGGAACGCCGCATTAAGCTCCTCTTCGGAAGCGTCTGGGCTTACAAATGTAAACTCTATGCCGAGTTTTTTCATAGTAACCGCAAACAGGTTGAAAGTGCCTCCGTATATGGCGGCGCTTGAAACTACGTGATCTCCTGCGTTGCAGATATTGAACAATGCGTAGAAGTTAGCCGCCTGTCCCGAAGAAGTAAGCATTCCGGCAACTCCGCCCTCCATATCCGCAATCTTGGCTGCGACGTTGTCGCAGGAGGGATTTTGCAGTCTTGAATAAAAATATCCGCTCTCTTCAAGGTCGAAAAGTCTGCCCATCTGTTCGCTCGACTCATAAAGGAAGGTCGTGCTCTGTATTATGGGCATTACTCTCGGTTCTCCGTTTTTCGGCTTATAGCCGGACTGCACGCACTTGGTATTGATATGGCTCATTTATGGTTTATTCCTTTCAATTTAGTTTTATATTTTGGCAAGCCGCAGTTTATTTATAAACTAGTCGTTCCAGTCGTTCTTCATAACTGCGCCTTTGTTTGCACCGCTGACCTGTTTTGCGTATCTTGAGAGCCATCCGGTTTTTACCTTCGGCTCGGGCTTTACATATGCTTTTCTTCTTTCCTCAAGCTCGCTGTCGCTTACTCTTACGTTTACAGAAGCTCCCGGGATATCTATATCAATGATATCTCCTTCTTTTATGAGTCCTATTTCTCCGCCGGCAGCAGCCTCAGGACAAACATGGCCTATGGAAGCTCCTCTGCTCGCTCCGGAAAAACGTCCGTCAGTGATGAGCGCAACGGTTTTATCAAGCTTCATGCCTGCAAGAGCGCTTGTGGGGTTTAACATCTCACGCATGCCGGGTCCGCCGACAGGTCCTTCGTAACGTATTACTACTACGTCGCCGTCATGTATATTTCCTGCGTATATTGCGCTTATTGCCTCGTCTTCGCTGTCAAATACTCTTGCTTTTCCGGAGTGTTTTAACATTTCCGGAGCAACGGCGCTTCTCTTGACAACACATCCGTCCTTTGCGATATTTCCCCAAAGGATTTGTATTCCTCCGGTTTTGCTGTACGGATTTTCGAGAGGACGTATATTGTTGGTATCTTTAATATAGGCACCGTCAATATTCTCCGCAACTGTCTTGCCGGTAACGGTGAGCGCCGTTCCGTCGATAAGTCCGCCTTTTAACAGCTCAGCCTGTACGGCGCCTATTCCGCCGGCGGCGTCAAGGTCCTGTATATGTGTAGGTCCTGCCGGCGCAAGGTGGCACAAATTCGGAACCTTATCGCTCATGCGGTTGAACAGCTCAAGGTCAAGAGGTACGCCTGCCTCGTTTGCGATCGCAAGCAGGTGAAGCACGCTGTTTGAGCTGCATCCCAGTGCCATGTCGCACGCAAGGGCGTTTGTGAGTGACTTTTCATTTATGATATCGCGCGCCGTGATTCCCTTTTCAACAAGGCGCATTATTGCCATTCCGGCATATTTTGCGAGAATTGTTCTCTTATTGCTTACCGCAGGTATTGTACCGTTTCCGGGAAGCGCTATTCCCACGGCTTCGCACAGGCAGTTCATGCTGTTTGCCGTATACATTCCGGCACAGCTTCCGCAGCCCGGGCACGCTCCGGTTTCACATTCGTGAAGCTTATCCTCGTCAATAATTCCGGCTTTATATGCGCCGACCGCTTCAAAAAGCTTAGACAGGCTGACTTCTTGTCCGTCATATTTTCCGGCAAGCATAGGACCTCCGCTGCAAACAACCGCGGGAATATTAAGTCTTACCGCCGCCATAACCATACCCGGGACAATTTTATCGCAGTTTGGTACGAGAACAAGTCCGTCAAGCTGATGCGCCATAGCCATTGTTTCAACGCTGTCGGCAATAAGCTCGCGGCTTGCGAGTGAATACTTCATTCCGACATGTCCCATGGCAATACCGTCGCAAACGCCGATTGCGGGAATCAGAATCGGCGTACCTCCCGCCATTCTTACGCCTGCCTTAACGGCGTCGGCGATTTTATCAAGGTGAAAGTGTCCCGGCACGATTTCGCTGTGAGCTGAAACAACGCCGATAAGCGGTCTTTCAAGCTCCTCTTTTGTATAACCCATAGCGTAGAAAAGGCTCCTGTTTGGTGCTCTTTCAGCGCCTTTTTTTACATTATCGCTTCTCATAACGTCAATTCCTTTCCCGATTATTTTATATTTTTGTAATTATATCACACTTATTATGAAAAAATCCACAAATTTTTTAAAAGTAATTATTTTTAATATTATTCTCACTTGAAAAAACGTACCGGGCGTGTTATATTGAAGCTGTACCGGGAAATGTGGTGCAAAAAGCAGGCGGAATACAAGCGGAATACAGCCGGAAAACAACAAATAAACAAAGGGAAAAGCCTGTAAACAGGTTTTGTAAAGTTAAAATGAAAAAATAGCATAATGATTTCACAAAATTGCGCC
>QAKH01000043.1:0-4114 GCA_003343885.1 Clostridiales bacterium
TCGCGTGCGTTACCCATCGCCACGCCGGTACCGGCTAATTGAAGCATGGATACGTCGGCTACGCCATCACCAATAGCGACAACCTCTTCGGTCGTGATATTCAGCATCTCCATCAATACCGCCAACGTATTTCCCTTATTGATGAAATGAGGAGCTACCTCCAAGAAATAGTCCTCGGAGCGGAAAGCTTCCAATACCCCGTCCAGACGTTTCTTCCAATGATTTTCGAGACCCACTAGATTGTTCTCGTCATCGCTGGTAAGAATACACTTACAGGGTGCGAAATCCACCGCTTCCGGGAAATTCTCCACACCGATGATGCGCATCTTATTGAGTTCGGCCTCCTCTTGGACATGCTTGTTTTCCGGGCTATCGGTCAGGATATAGTCCTTGTGATACGTGAAGATAGCAAAACCGTTTTCCTTCGCCTTCCGGTTCAAATAAGGAATCATGGCCGGATCGATTCGTTTCTCGAACATCAATTCTCCGGTCTGGGCATTGATGATCTGACCTCCGTTATAAGATAATATGAAACCACCGTAATGATTCAATTCAAGGGCCTCCGCCAAGGGTTGAACCCCGTTGGTGGGTCGGCCGGATGCCAATACAACATGAACTCCCATCTGCTGAGCCTTTAACAAGGCGGCATGGGTCCGGGGAGTTATCTCTTTCTTGTCGTTAAGCAACGTCCCATCTACGTCTAAGACTAATAATTTGTACTTCATGGCGTCTTATTTTTATGGTTTTGATTACAAAGGTAAGAATAAAAAGTGAGATAACGAAAAGCACCGCAATAGGATTGAAAAACAGATAGTTCGGGATTTGCGGCAGAGAGAGGATGAAGCCATCGAAAACCGGGAAAAAGCCAAGTTAAACCGGAGCGGCGTTTCCTATTTGTAACCTACAACGGGTTACGCATAAGAAACCGAAGTGAAAAGTTAAAGGCTTGTGATTGAATGGTTTTTAAGAGGAAAATCACCCCGAATACGGTGTAAAGATAGCGATTTTCGGCGAAACGGCAGAAAAAAGTTATAAATCCGATTCTTATTCTGTGATACACAGTGTTTTGCGTAACAACAGATAACTCTACACAACGTAATTTTGAAACTTAAAAATTGTAGAGTTATGAAGAACACTTCTGAAAGTACAGACCAGCAAGCCATAGATGTGACGGTCTATGACAGCTTCGGGCAGCGGTTTGATTTGAGTTTCTCGTTTCAGAATGATTCGGATAAGGAAAATGAGGAAGCATCATTATGACGGGATGGTTGATTGGGTACGGTACAGTCCTGCTCCTATATTTTATATGAAGCGGGTATGAATTAAGGAATGCCCCGACGGATAAGGAACTGTGGGGTGAAGAAATAGAATGACATTCATTCTATAAAATCAAATGTAAAAAGTCAATTCTACCATGTTAGGATTGGCTTTTTTGCTTCGTAACAAGTTGGCGGTAAAGGCAAATGCAGTAAAATCAAGCCATATACTCTTTGTAATTGGAAACTATTCATTAACTTTGCTTTCAGAATCATTAAAACGAATGCCTATGTGCAAATAGTTTAATTGTAACATACATATTATAGTAGCTTTTTAGCTGTTTATTCGTCTTCTCAAAACGACCAAATTTTGCGACAGAATAAACAGGTGAGGCTTGTGCTATATAGCACGGGCTTAACTTGTTTGTCGCACGGTGCTTGGTCGTACCAGAGAAGAGAACTTGTTGAGTGCCGTGCTTCTTTTTTATCCGAAGACGGATTCTCCGCAAGATTATACCTCACATTAAAAACCAATTATAAAATGAAAATCATAAAAGAAAAAACGGTAGCCATTGCCGGCAGCCACACAGCGGAGATTTTATCGGGTAAGAATGACACCAACCTGCTCAATGTACTATTCACAGAAACTTATCTGCTGGTTGCTTCGCTCTACCAACAAGGTTTCAAAACATTCCTCTGCGGCATGTCGGACGGTTTTGAAGCGATAGCCGCCGATGCTGTGCGGAGGTTTCAAAAAGAAAAGGCGGATATTGAGTTAGTGACCGTTCAGCCTGATTCTGAAATGCAGCGGGATGATTATCTGCTGGCAAACAGTTCCCTACTGATTTGTTACTGCGACCACCATGACAAAGACGCCATACGGACTTTTGAACGTGCTAAAAAAGAAGGTATGCCCACGACCAATCTCTATACGCTCCTGACGGACTATTTTGCGAATCACAGCCCTGCAAAGCAGGCATTACAACCCTATAACAATATAGATGGCTTCAGTTATTGCAAGGAAGGGATTCTGTTGTGTTACTTATATGGCGAAAAACCTATTATAGCTCCTTTTGAGAGTATTGAACAGGTGGAACAACGGGATGACAAACTCTACGTTACCCTCACCAACAAATTGGAAGTGGATGCGTATATCCTTTCGGAATAATCTGCATAGTACCCCTTCATCGTTATACGGTGGAGGGTTTTTATTCGTCCGCTACGGGGTTCTTGTCCGCTTCATCACGGAGTTTCCTGCGTACAGCAGGTTCATTTGCTTCTTCTAAAATCTCGTATTTATCCAGCTTCTCATAAATCGCTCTTAGCGTCTTGCACCCATAACGGCGTGGTTTGTATCGGGGATGTATCTTTTTTAGGATAAATCCCAACTCGGCAAGCGTAACGCTTTCTTTTTCATAGAAAGCAAACGCTTCATCAAAGATGTGAGCCTCCTTTGAAAGAATGGAACCGGGGCTTTCCCCTCCCTCCAACTTGACTTTTACTTTGGGCTTCTCATTCATCAGTTTGAGTTTGGCTGACAGAGAAAGCGGCTTTGAAGTGTCCGGTTCGTCCACTGTGGGATTTACAGCCGTTTCATCACGGAGTTTCCGACGTTCGTCTTTGGCTTTCTTCTGCTCCTTTTTCTTTTTCTCCTGCTCTGCCATAATCTGCGCCAATGGCTTAACGGATTCGGGGGATTCCCTTTTGAAGCGTTTGAAGTAGATTTCCTCAATGAATTGGGGCAGCGGTGCTTTCCATGTTTCCTGTTGGTGGTTGTCTATTTTCCCCAACTTGTCGGGATTTAATCCGAGTTCACGCGCCATTTGCACATGCTTGTCCGATAAGCGGTGCTTTTTCTGCGCCACCATCCATTTCTCCAATATCGCTTTCTTTACTGCCATAAGTACCGTATGTTACTGTCCTCTAAACCATTCTTTCTGCGAAGATAGGAATTTGCCGTTTCACCAGCCAATAATAACGGCATAAAAAACAACCCTCTGAAAATTCAGAGGGTTTCACAGGGGCTTTTTGGCTACTTTTGTGCCGCTTCGCTCACTGTCAAAAGTAGCGCCGGGCGGTTTTTCGCCGCCCGTACTCTTGTCCCTTACTTGCCCTCCTTGTTCTTTAACCATTCATCCCTGCGCTGCCTGCATATCTCCAATGTAGGGGCTACTGTACTGAATAACTCTCCGTCTGCCTCATGGCGGTAGTCATATTGGCAATACCTGCTTTTCCTGCGCAAACGGGGCATAAGGTTGAAATATACATAGTTTTCTTGTCCTGCCCCGCAGGTGGATACTCCGTTGTTGTTCAATGATTTCATAAGCTATATTTTAATTATTCTATTCGTTATTGTGATTAAAGAAACCTCTCCAAATATTTTTCCTGTACATTCAACGCTCTTGCATAAACATTTAATTGTACGGCATACCGACCTTTGTAAAAATCTTCTTCCATGCCGTTCTTTGAGGATTTGATATTCCTCTTTATATCGTTCAGATGCCTTTTTACAATGTTCTTGTAATAGTGGCACTTCTTTTGCCTTGCTTGGCTGATAGATACTTCGTTTTTGTTTGATGATTTCATGTTTCTTACTGATTGAATTTATACCAACTGTCACGGTAGTTTTCACCCAAAAGGGTGAAAACTCCTGTTAAATTACTCTCTGATGCGAATTTCTTGGCTTCCCGAATACTTGGGAATACGTCTATCTTCCGAAAACCTATGAATAATGTGTACATGGCTTATTCCTCCTTTTGTATTGTCATCGGTGTATGTCGCTGTAACCACTCGATAACGAATGGCATATTGTATTCGGAAGTGATTACCGCCCTATTCTCGCCAACTTGCGTGAATCG
>QAKH01000043.1:7433-13019 GCA_003343885.1 Clostridiales bacterium
CGCAGGTGGATACTCCGTTGTTGTTCAATGATTTCATAAGCTATATTTTAATTATTCTATTCGTTATTGTGATTAAAGAAACCTCTCCAAATATTTTTCCTGTACATTCAACGCTCTTGCATAAACATTTAATTGTACGGCATACCGACCTTTGTAAAAATCTTCTTCCATGCCGTTCTTTGAGGATTTGATATTCCTCTTTATATCGTTCAGATGCCTTTTTACAATGTTCTTGTAATAGTGGCACTTCTTTTGCCTTGCTTGGCTGATAGATACTTCGTTTTTGTTTGATGATTTCATGTTTCTTACTGATTGAATTTATACCAACTGTCACGGTAGTTTTCACCCAAAAGGGTGAAAACTCCTGTTAAATTACTCTCTGATGCGAATTTCTTGGCTTCCCGAATACTTGGGAATACGTCTATCTTCCGAAAACCTATGAATAATGTGTACATGGCTTATTCCTCCTTTTGTATTGTCATCGGTGTATGTCGCTGTAACCACTCGATAACGAATGGCATATTGTATTCGGAAGTGATTACCGCCCTATTCTCGCCAACTTGCGTGAATCGCGTGGTTTCATAGTAGTCTATCCACTCCTTGAGGGTGGATGCTCCCCATGTTTGGGGAGTATCAAATATTCGGTTTATTCTGTCGATACTTTCCTCGAAAGTAACGATTATCGTTTTATAGGTTGTTTCCATATTCTGTTATTTGTTAAATGATTGGATTGCCATCCACTTGCAGATATTTTCTTCGATTGATACTCCTGTTTCAGATAATGGTCTGAAACGTTCATATTCCTTTCGGATTGCAACAGCTAAAATTGCTCTTGGAACAAAATCTTCAATTTGGGGGCTGTCAAGCATCATTCCTACACCTTCGCTTGTGATAAGGTGGTCAATAATCGTATTTAGCTCGCTCTCCTCAAGGAGTTTGCATACTGCTATTTTACATTCTTCATGTGTCATATCGGATGAATTTAAGTGTATTATGGTTATGCTGCCATCCGTTTGCGGATAAGGCGTTTATTCTTATTTACAAGTTCAATGATGCGTTCGTGGTATTCGGTATTCTGATTGCATACCCCACGACTTTGCAGGACTTTCAGCGTTTTGAGCGAAACTTCTATCGTTTCTATCCGTTTCCCGTCTATGCAGGCGGAAAGTATAAGGCTGTCGGGTTTGAGGTAGTATTCGTTGGAATACACGCAATGGTGCATCGCTGTTCCTTCTTCCAAAAATTCCAATACGCTCTCCAATACCCGTACTTGGATTGTACCATCTGTAAAGGTTATGCCGAAGAACTTGCCTTTGAGTTCTTGGAAAAGCTGTTCATTTTCCGATGCCTTGCGTTTCTGTTCTTCAATCCGTTCACGCTCCAAACGTTCCGTTTTCTTTTGTACAAGGCGGTCATGCTCGGCTTTCAATTCGGCAGGACAAACATATTTCGGACTGTGTGTGTCCTTGCCAAAATAGCGGAGCAAGTCGATATAGTCGCACCATATACCTGCATCGCCTACCATATAGCCGTTACGGATTGCGATACGGATAGCGTTCCAATAAGTGGAGATGCTTTTGGACGGATGGTGTATGAAATAACTTAGCAGGCTAAATTGTCCCGTCTTCATCAGCGTTTCCGCTTGGTTGTTCTTTAATAGTTCACAAAACAGGTCAAACGGTAGCAGATTGTGAAATTCACCTTTGAAGCCGTTACGCTTGAGTTCGGGAATTACCCTTATTCTCGGATAAGTGCATACGGGATTTATGTCATACACATGGTGGTTCCTGCGGATTTCCATCGAACTGCCTTCCTGCCACAAATCGTAATAGATGAAAGCTATCCCTCTCAATCGGGCAATCGTTTCAAATTTACCATTGGGGGCAATCCAGCGTTGTGCCACTTCGTAAATAGAATATTCGGCAGGCTGTCCTACCTTGTAATATGCCTTTGTGAAAAAGAAACGTATCACTTGATAGCCTTTGCAGGTGGTTATCATGGAGAAATATTCAATTTCTTTGAATACCCGTTTTCGGGTGGTGTGGACTTTCAGTTCCATTCCGCAATGCGGGCAGGTGCAACCGCAAAGCGTATCTGCCAATGCACCGTTCCCTTGCCATTGGTGTCCGCATTCGGTGCAGGTGATTATGCCTTTGGCAGACCTGCGTCCGATATGTTCAAAACTGTGCAGGAAAGCATATTTCTTTTGCGCTTCACTAATTATCGGCAATCGCTTACTCAATGCGACAACCTCTTTTTGTATCTTCGTTCTCGGTTTCATAATCGTTAGAATAAAAGTGTCATTTGTCCGTTGTTGCTGTTCTCTTTCTTGGGCGTGGTCTTGCGCTTCGTCATTCTGCTGTAAACTTCGTTTTCGGCTCGTTTGATAGCTTCCTTACGTGCTTCCGCTTTCTCTTCTTCGGTCAGTTCCACCGCATGATTGACTACTACTTTGCAGTCGATAGGCTTGCCGATTTCGATGTCCGCTTCGTCATAATAATGAACTGCTTGTCCAAAAATCTCATCATCGGAAAAACCTGCACAACCGCTTTTTTGAACATAGTTCAAAATGTAGGTAACACAATCTTCAATATTCTTCAACGGGTTGCGGTAGGAACGGGCGAACAATTCGTCATATTCGGCACGCTGTTCTAAATAACTCTGTATTTCTTTTTGGAAATGGATGGATGCTTTCATTTTATTGGGGTATTTATGGGTTATTAAATTGTTGCTTGAATAATCTCTAATCGCCATGCAGGTATTACTTCGTCAAAGAGGTAGGAAATAAACTCTTTGCGTGCATCGGTGCATAACTCTTTGTAGAGTTCCTTGAATGGCGCAATATTGCCGTTGGTATACACGCTTACCATATATTCATAGATGTTCCCTACTTCGTAATATTTGCACTGTTGTGCTACTGTCTTGTTTCTTCTTGCTCTCATATCTTAATCTGTTTATTTGATTTCTACTATCTGGTTGATTCTGCCGTAAATGGCGGCTCTTAAACTTGTCTTGTCGGGGGCGTGATACTCCTGCCAACTGTCGTACTGATTGACAAGGTATTTGTGAAGCACGTCCGAAAAGTCAAAACGATAACCTTGTAAGGGTACTGCCGTTCTGAAATAACTGTTGCTTCTCACGTTCTCGGCTAACCAATTCTTTTCGGCTCTGTCCATTGTGCCGCCATTGTTCAGTTTCACCCGAAGGGCATAGACTTTGCTGTTCTCCAATGTTTCAAGAGTAGGAACATCCCAACTCACAAACTTGACTGCAATAGGTAATGTGTTCATATCTATCTATTTTATCCGATTAATATCCAAAGTATTCCACCGATGATGGCGGCATATACAAGGCAGTAAATGACTATTGCCAACGCTATGGTAAAAAGCAAGCGGATAACGAATTTGCCTGCTGCTATTCCTACCAACCACCACCAAAAGCTACCGCCCAAAAGTGCTGAACCTGCTACGGCAAGGAGTGCCCAAACTGCTATTTTATACCTTGTCTTCATCGCTGTTGTTTTTTTAAGTTTTATGCGGATTCTTGAGGTGAGGGAGTTGAGTTTCATTTATTATCTGCCTCTTGTGAATCCGACATTTTTTTTATGCGTCTTTCCGTCGGGTCGGTCGTTTTCGTTTCAGGGGCTTTCAAAAGGTGCAGGGTTTAGGACAAACAAGGTTTATGGGAAAAATACTCTCTGGACGAAGTGCAGCAGGAAGATTTTTCTTATAACCGCTTGCGGCTCGACCTTGTTTGTCCGTGAAAAACCCGGAATTACCTTTGCCGCTGAGAACGAAAACGACTGTCCCGGCGGTTTTGAATCAGCATATTGTGGAGGATGCACAATTAAAGAGGCAGATTGAGAAATTAATCTTAGTCTTACCATAGTGGGCAACCACTATGGTTTCAAAAAGAAGACAAACAAACATAAAAGCTACTGCTTCGCATAGCCGGAAAAAGAAATATCCCCTGTCTGCAAAGTGATTGTTCACTGCGGACAGGGGATTGTTCTGCGGCTATGCCATAGGATGAATATGGTTGCCTATTTATAGGGAATGGTATTCAGACAGAAACAAGGGCTTTTATACCAATGAAGAATGAATTTTTATCTTCTCATTTTAGATAGAATATCTTTTGGTATATCGGATTTTTGCGCTACCTTTGCATAAAGAGTTATTTGAAGCTATGCAACGCACAGAAATCCAAAACATTCTGTATATAACTAATTCGTAACCTATTACGATGTGCGGTCAGATTCTAATTCTGATAATCAATAACTTATCTCATTTTTATATATTCAGAATACAAATATACATAAAATAGTTGATAGTTAGAAGACATTTCCATGAAAGGAATTTACGTATATCGGCGCAAGCTCACGCCTATACTGGCGTAGCCCTACGGCACTACTGGTATAGGCGTATGCCGGTATAGGCATTGGCCTGTGTCGATACTGGTGTAAATGTCTCTGAAAAAACACGTACGTGTTCTCGCGAAAACATGTACATGTTTTTCGGAAAATACGTACGTGTTTTTTTTCAAAGCAATTCTTGGATGAAACGAGCCACTCCATCCTCATCGTTCGTGTATTGGGTGATGCGGTCGGCATTGGCCTTGACAGGGGGCTGGGCGTTGGCCATAGCGACTCCCAATCCGGCGAAACGGATCATGGATACATCGTTGAAACCGTCGCCGATAGCGATCACTTCCTCCTGTTTTATCCGGGTTCGCTCTAGTAAGCGGGATAACGAGGCGGCTTTGTCGATGCCTTTGGGGACAAGCTCCAGATAGAATGCCTCGGAACGATATACGTTGATACGTTTCCCTAATTCTTGGCGGAGCTTCTCTTCCAACGGTACCAACATCTCCGGTTCGCCTACCACCAAGCATTTATCGGCTGGCTGATGCAAATCCCGCAGAAAATCGTCGGTAGCCTTGATCTTCATTTTGGTTAAGAAAGATTCGTATTGTACGTATTTATTTTCCGGATGCTCGCTTAAGATATATTTACCGTTGTAGGAAAGGATAGCCAGTCCCGCTTCTTTGGAGCGGTTGTATAAAACAGGTACGATATCGGGTGGCAAAGCCTGTTCGAAAAGTACTTTGTCTGTCATCAAGTCGATCACCTTACCGCCGTTGAAGGAAAGGATAAAACCACCATATTGCTTTATGTTCAGTTCCTCGGCTAAAGGCACGATACCGTAGGTGGGCCGGCCGGAGGCTAAGACCAGATGCAATCCTTTTTCCTGCGCTTGCAGAAGGGTTTCCCTCGTAAACGGGGTGATCTCTTTTTTACTGTTTGTCAGTGTACCGTCTAAATCCAGTACCAATAATTTATAGTTCATGCTCTTGTTTCGTGTTGATCGTGATTATTTTACCTCTTTGGGAGATATAATTATAGAGTTCTTTATAAAATGCGTGCCGGGTAAGGGTGGAAGCGTCTCCCAAGATCATCAGTTTCATACGGGCACGGGTGATCGCTACGTTCATGCGCCGCAAGTCGTTCAAGAAGCCTATCTTTCCATCCTCGTTGGCCCTTACCAAACTGATCAAGATGACATCGCGTTCTTGCCCTTGGAAACCGTC
>QAKH01000030.1 GCA_003343885.1 Clostridiales bacterium
ATTATAGAGCCGGAAATATACGGGGGCAGCATTACAAACAGCCGTGAAACTATATTAAACGCCCAAAGCGAAATGATATGTGTTCCGGAATTTGTCCGAAAAGAATTTGCCGAAAGCGGCTATCGTCTGATACTTGTTTCAAATGATAATTGGACAGAATTATTTGATAATAAATATTCGGGCATCTACAATTCGCAGAAAAAAGCAATATACATACGAATGGGATATTACAGCAGTATTCCCCACGAGTTCGGGCATTATATACACAGCGTTTTGCAAAATCATAATATAGCCGCCGATGAACGGCTGAAAAATCAGCTTGCGAAGTTAAAATTCACAGGCGATGACTATTTTATGACAAACGATACGGAATTTTTTGCAGAAGCGTTTGCGGAATACTGTAAAAACGGCAATCGGCTAAAAGAAAACTGTGAAGCTGTTTATACCTATATAGATAATGCGTTAAATGCCTTTTCAAACCTATATCAATAAGCACAGACGGGAAGTGGGGCAACTGCTTGCTTCCCGTGAATTTTTAATTAAATGGTATAATATATAATGGGGTAAAAAATTCAAAATCGGAGGTGAGCGAAATATGCAGGAGGAATACGGATATGTACGGGTATCCTCAACCGACCAAAACGAGGACAGGCAAATGCTTGAAATGAAAAAACTCGGCATAAAGCAAAGTAATATCTTTTTAGATAAGCAGTCCGGCAAGGACTTTAACCGACCAAGCTATCAAAAATTGCTTACAAAGCTGAAAAAAGGAGATTTGCTGTATGTGAAATCCATAGACAGGATCGGCAGAAACTATAATGAAATTCAAGTTCAGTGGCGGGTGTTGACGAAAGAAATGGAGGTTGATGTCGTGGTTATAGATATGCCGCTTTTAGATACAAGAGTTTACAAAGACTTGATGGGAACATTCATTGCCGATTTGGTTTTGCAAGTTCTGTCTTTTGTCGCTGAAAACGAAAGATTAAATATCCGCAAACGACAGGAAGAAGGCATACGGGCAGCAAAGCTGAAAGGAATAGCTTTCGGACGACCGATGATAACGGCACCGGATAATTTCGGCGGTTTGGTTAAGCAATGAGAACGAGGTCATATACGGGCTGAAGATGTGACAAAAGAATGCAATATGAGCATTGCCACATTTTACCGCAGGCTTCGTGAATACAGACTTGCAAAATAAAATCTACTATCACAAAGTACACATTTTGATAGTGGAAAATTTATAAAAAATCATTTAGATATTTGGATTGTTGCCCAAAATTACTGTATTATTGTACCGTCATTCGACATGTTTGTCAACATACAACTGATATAATTTAGCAGTACATATTAAAACAAGCTATTTTCAAAATGTGTACTTTTTGGTAATTGTCACACAGGAGGAATTCTATAATGATACAAATTAGAAACAACAGATTGGTGTTAGGAGGAGCATCGGTGAGTTTGCCTGAGGGATTGTATCTGCACGATGTTTTGAATGATGAAAACGGAGTTAGATTTTCAGACAAAAAAAAGTTATTTATGATTGAACTGATATGTGTTACAAACTCAAATGACTCAAATAAAGTAATACTTAACTTGGTTAAAGAATTGAAGTGTGCCTGCGAGTGTTTCATGGATATTGAGCCGATAACACTGAATGGATTAGAAGGATATTATACAATATATCGTACTAAAGATAATGAATTTTATAAGGCCTTGGTTCGTAATCCTACAAATTGCTTAGACGAGTGTTTATCCGTAGTAATAAAGGTGCTGTCTACCAGTGTGGATATTAAGGAAGTAATGAATTATTCTTCTGTAAAGTCTTTTTTTTGTGATTTGAGGGCAGAGTAAGCCAAATAATCTTACAAAAATTAATTTAAGGAGTTGAAAATACTGTTGATATTTGTTATAGTATTAGCGTAAATAACTTACACGGGTAGGAGTGCATTTTGTGGATAGAGCACTGAGCATATATATTTGTGATGATGATTTATATTTTGCCGAAAAAATTAAGCAATATGTCAAATCGATAATGTGTGGCATGTGCAATGTCAAAATATGCACATTTGACAATGGCGATGATTTGCTTCATGAATATGAGAAAAGCAGTTCTGATGCTGTTTTTTTGGATATAGATATTCCAGATATGAACGGATTTCAAATTGCTGAAGCGCTACAAAAAAATAATTCAAATGCAATTATTGTATTTATTACTAGTTACGAAGATAAAGTATATCAATCGTGGACATATCAACCATTTTGGTTTGTCAGAAAGAATCATTTGGATGATTTAGCGATAGTTCTACCCAAAATGGTTGCAAAAATAGAGTCTGATAATCATAGAAATAACCATATTTTTAAATTAAAAGCAGAAAACTGTATTGTCGATATTGACATTGGGGCATTAATTATTATGGAATCGGTTGGACATGACATAGAAATGAAATATATATGCGGCACAAGAAAAAAGGTTAGATGCAAAATATCTGATGTTGACACTCAACTCAAAGATAGATATATTGTGCGAATACAAAAAGGAATATTGGTTAATTGCAGATATATTTCAAAGATTACCAGTAGGGAGGTCATTTTGACGAACGGGGGGAGTTATAATATTAGCAGAAAAAGGATTGAAGAAGTAAAAGCTGTATTTCAAAAGTATGTGAGGAGCATTTAAATGAGTTCATATTGGTTTGAAATCGCGATCAATTTTATAGAAACATTTGTCATATTTTCATTTATAACATTGTATCTCGAGCCAAAATACAAAAAATTGAAAGGAAGTGTGTGTTTTTTTGTTGCGTGGATGGTTGGATTTATTGAAATATGTATAATGAATAAAATTACTTTCTTTGAAAGTATTGGCTCATATATTCCTATTGCTATTTATTTCATATACGCAATGCTGTGTTTAAAAGGGAATATATTACTAAAATTATGGATGTCAGTTATTACACAGATTATTGTTACAATGGTTGCTGTAGTATCAAATTTAGGAATTTGTTATATTATTGGCTATAGTCCCAATGACATGATATTAATTTTTAACAGCACGAGAGTTGCAGGCGTAATAATTTCAAAAATCATTTTGGTTGTTACATATATGATTGTACTAAAGGGAGCTTCGAAAAATCAAATTAAAACGAAGCTGTGGTATGCACTGATAGTTATACCTTTGATATCAGTTATTTCGATTACAGGTATTATGAAAATTGCACTTAAGTATGAGGATACTGCCGGATATGTGTTGCTTGGAATGGTATGTATTGTTATTGCAAATATATTGACATATTATTTTTACACGGTAATAAGTAGAGAATACGAAAATAAATTGAGAATTGAATTGTTGGAGCAACAATATGAAAATGCAAAGGCAAGCATTGATAATTCAACGTTGTTTGTAGAACAGATGCATGCTGTCAGGCATGATATTAAAAATCAGCTATTGACACTGGCCGGTTATATAGAATCAGAAAAGAAAACCGAAGCGTTGCAATATATAGAGCATCTTACAAATGATTGTTTACCAAATATTCAAAAGGTCATTGAAACTGGAGACACAGCGGTAGATGCGATATTGAACATGAAAGCGACAATATGTTTACGACAAAAGATTTTTCTGCAAATTAAATTTGAGGACAATTGCATTAGTGGAATAGAACAAACAGATACTGTTATTTTGTTTGGAAATTTATTGGATAATGCTATTGAAGCAGCTGAAAAGAGTGCAAAAAAAAGAGTTTGCCTGGACGTCAGAAACAAAGGCGAATATCTTTCAGTTTGTATAACTAACAGTATTGATGAGTCAGTTCTTGATAAAAACAGGGAATTAAAAACTACAAAGGAAAATAAAAAACTGCATGGGTTGGGGCTGAAAAGCGTAAAAGCGGTTGTAGATAAGTATAATGGCATGATACAGTTTTTTGAAGAGAATGGTGAATTTTGTTGTCACTTGTTGTTATTAAAATCTTAAACCATTAAAGGAGTCGAAATGTTTCGGCTCTTTTTTTGTGTAAGTTGTGCCATTATTTGTGTAAGTTGTGCCATTGAAGTTGTTGCATGAAAATTTTTGATAAAATAGCGAATTGAGAGATGTTGGAGGTGCAATATGGATAAGATATCAAATAAAATAACAGATTATTTGTGCTTAAGAAACTTTATACCGGAAAAAGATAGAGAGATATATAATTATGGCTTTAAGTTAATACTTTCCGATATAATAAATTTTTCAATTGTTATTTTACTGGGATTGTTAACAAACAGAATATTGGAGGGAATTGTTTTTCTTATTACATTATGTGGAATTCGACGTTTTAGCGGTGGTTTTCATGCAAAGACTTTTTGGTTATGCAGAGTTTTAATGATTTTAACATTTATCATTGTTTGGGTAATAACCGAATTGATTTATAATTTCAGACTATTTTTTCCGTATGTGATAGTTGTTGATATCCTAGCGTTGATTTTTATTGCTATTTTTTCTCCGATAAAGCATCCAAATAAGAAATTATCCAAAAAACAAGTAAAAACAAACAAAATCAAAGCAACGCTTGCAGCGATTGTTTTGACAGTAATATCCGCTTTTTTGATGACATTTAAATTTAAATGTGGGATGACTGTTTCTGTAACAATTATGGCTGTAGTGTTTTTGATGATAATAGGTATGAAAGGAGGAGAAAAAGGTGTTTGATTGGTTGAGCAGCGTTTTAGCAAATCTTGCATATGATGCCGCAATAAAATCTGTAGATGTTGCGTCTCACAATGGTATGCATCAGATGGAAGAACCGGAGACTGTAAAAACAGCAGCGGCGAGAAACTAAGTTTCTGCAGAAGAGGGCATGTTAACATGCCCTCAGACCACTGACAAAGTAAAAGTCGGTGTTTTTTTTTGACTAATTTATATGTTAAAACGATATGACACATTGAAAAAACGTTTTTGTCAGATTCCCAGAAAATTGGATAAATCCGGGTTAGGAAAGAGGTTATCATAAAACTTAGCTTTCGGTCCGGATGTGAATAGCGTAATGCTCTGAAAATTATCTTGGAGATAAATAACTGCCATCCACTTTCGTGTGTTTTTTCGCACATTAATTATACCAAAGCCGATTGGCTGTTTCTATATTTTGATATTGATATTTTTGTGCATTATGATCTTGCACTGTTTTGTTCAAAGATAGTATCTATAGTAAAAAACGGATATTCTGATCATAAAAAACAGATATTTGCTTGATTATGCGATTTAACGAAAGTTCATAAACGCAAGCAACGCACCTTATTAATAAAATAACCTGACAGTATAGAGCGAGAACAAAGTATCTATCAAGATATGGGACAAATCAAAAGCGACATGAAGCGAAAATGGCAAAGAACAGACTCAAACGTATGACGAACAGGCTAGAAAGATTGACATTATCGGCTTTGATTGATACATTCAGAATGAGGTAATTTATATTTTAAAAGACAACAAATTTTAATCAAATCTAAAATAACGGAGGGGCTACCCATGAAAAAAGTAATTTCCATGATCCTTTGTGCAATATTACTTGTACAAAGCTTTAGTGTTTATGCAACTTTTCCAAAGGACCTTACAAAAGCTATGTCTGAGACAACCATACTGGACAAGGAAATTTTGACGAGTGTACCGGGGATCGACGAGTCAGGCACATCTTCCAACGCTGAGTCAGAAGAAAAAAATGAAGTATCTGACTACGACACTGATTATTCTACCGAAGAAGCTAAAACAGACAATGATTCAGCCTCGGTCTCCGCACTGCCGGATGAAGGAAGTATCCCTGAACAATCGTCAGAGACTTCCGTTTCATCTGTAAATCCGGCGGAAAATGGCGATATTTTGTTTGACTTTTCAGCTTATGAGATTGGAGAGTCTTTGTCGCTTTGGGCTTTGAACAATGCCGTTGAGGTTAATGCGATTGTCTCCGAAAGCAGGACACTTGTCATAACGGCTGCTATGAAAGAAGATACACACAGTTATGATCCATATTACATATTGATACTTGCTGATTCAATACCCGCAATTGAGTACAGTACTGTGAAAGTTGGACTGAGGTGGACTGGTACGTCGTCCGGTGTTTCTCCGGAGATATATTTTAAAACAAATACAAATTTTGAATGGATGGACGGCGATTTCTATCAGAGCGCTGTACCGAATAACGCGGTTACATCACAAAGTACGGTAGAATTTACTTTTGATATGTCCGAAAAAGCCGGATGGAAGGATACGATTACCGAATTGAGAATTGATCCTGCGAATACGAAAGGTACTTTTGAATTGGAATATATCCGGTTTGTGTCGAATGGCAATCAGATCATTTACGATGCTAACGGAGGTATTTCTGCTCCGCGCAATTTAATTCATTTAGAAAATGGCGTTTACGAATTAAGCACGGAGCAGCCGACAAGAAACGGATATGAGTTTATCGGTTGGTCTTTGTTGCCGGACGGTACGGCAGCTGATACTGTGAAAACCGTTACGGTTGCAGATGCCGATGTTACGGTGTATGCTGTTTGGCAACGAAATGTATATAATAGTAAAAGCTACGGATTCGCATCGGATTTTGATTTGGATGGTGATTTTTGCGGGTGGACTATATCTGCTGCATCATTTCGAAAAAAAGAAGTATCCGATGGTATATTGAATCTTGAAACTGTTGTAAATGACGCAAGAATGCACAAAGCCTTTGAATACGGAGAGGAACTTGATTCACAATACTGTATGCTTAAAATACGGTATAAACCTATAAGTAATGCCCATACCGCCATTTTACGATGGCAGCGAAGCACAGATCCGTATGTTGATAATGATATTGTTAACGCTCATGAAAACGGGCGCGTGCAATCAGTGTATTTGCCGGGTGAAGAAAATGAATGGCATGAACTAACAATTGATTTATCTGAGAATACCGCTTGGAATGGAGATATTCGTGCGTTGTGGTTTGATGTAGCAAATTATTGGGAAATCAATGCGGATAATCCGGGCAGAATTGAATATGACTATATCCGTTTTTATCTAAAAGGCACCAATCATCTGAATTACGATGCTAACATTACTTTGGCAGCGGATGCCTCCGGAAATTCGGAAGTTATTGTTACAAATATGCCTGAAAACGAGAATAATGTCCCCAATGGATCCGGCTATCTCGTCAGCAAGGTTGTTCCGGTTGCAAGCGACAATTCAATCTATTTTGCAGGCTGGAGTTTATCAAAGTCGAATTTGACCACGATTGACGATGATGAAATATATATCGGAGGTGATACGACGCTGTACGCTGTTTGGAAAGCTAAAGCAGTCAGCCAAGCAGATTTTCCGTATAAGAGTCAATATCCAAACGGTATACAGAGAGTTTCAGATAATTTACTGAAAGATATTGCTCAAATCAACCCGATAAATACTGGTTTTGAAACAGTAACTGAGATTAACGATATTCGTAACAACAGTTATAATGGGAAGCTGTCTGTGACAGATGACGCATATGAAGGACGTTTTGCACTTAAAGTAAAAGCTGATACAGTTTCTGATTTATTTCCTTTGAAAGAGCTGAAAGCAGATTCGAATACAATGTTCGCGCGTGTTTTTGCTTCAGACGAGAAAGCAATTAATGAGTTTTCAAGCTACCTTGTTGAAACGCCGCTTCCGGGAGAGAAAGCCGAAACATATTCGGCAACGGATTTTTCGGATGCAACACATATTAACGAAATTACTCTGCAAATCAAGCCCAAGTATATGGCAAAAGAGTTGTCGTTTTATCTGCGCACCGCTTACCAAGATGGATATTCAATGTATATAAAAGTTTTGGGCGACAAAAATGGAGATGGCGTATTTACTTGTCACGAAGATTTTGAAACCGGTCAATGGAATGAGATAACATTAGACTTACATCAAACCGAGCAAATGCTTCCTAACGGGATGTTCAGTGGGATATTTGTAAAAGTGAACGAGAATTCGGAGTGGCTTTTTGACGCGGTGAAAGGTGAGTGTAACAGAATGCGCCGCACTGCTCTTGATTTGTCTGCTTTGGAAAAAGATAATTTTGTCTATGACGGAAACGAACTGCATTTTGAAGAAATTGATTCGGATGACTTGGAAGAGTTTAATACTAAAACGGTGGTTACTTCGGCTGTTTATGATGTAGATGGGAAAATTACCGGCATCAAGCCGAGTATTGCGCAATACCCGGACAACTATCATGGTTATCAGATTTCCATAAATCAAAATATTCTTCCGGATCTTTTCTCTGGGTCCGAGGTTTTTCAAATTGATGCAGATTTGAAAAATAACACTGACGGCGCTGAATATTACGTTGGAGACGATGGTTCTATTCAAATTACTGCGGAAACACCGGAACCGGGGTTATACCGGCTGAGCGTCAGTGCACACAAATTGATAAATAATTCATATTTGTATGTTAAATTGAACAACAATAGTTCAATGAGTATGCCAATAAAATCAAGCCAATATTCTATCCATAATGTTGTTTTACCAATTACAGAGACAACAAACACTATTGTTTTGAGCTCCAAAGAGATGTATGTTAACGGGGTTACGCTAACAAAAATTGATCCGGCTGAAACGAATAAGCGCATGTTGTTCGCGGGAATTCCGTCAACAGAATCGATTCCGTGTACCGGAACTGAAGTTAACTATCAAGATTTGCCATTTATTCCGAATGGAACATACTCCGGAACCAGTGAGACAATACAATGTAATTTGCGGAAAACCGAATATATGGTTATTACGGTTATCAATCCATCCTTTGAACGTGCAGCAACAATGGAGGTAGGCACTGACACCTACAATCTTCATTACGGAAAATGGGATTATATTATTGCAAATTCAGGGTCCACTGTGAGTAAAATTACTTTTTCAGATGGTAATGAACCGATACTCGTAACAGAGGCGCGAAAATATAACCGCATTCCTGGAAATTCAGTGTCAGCCGTTGATACCGGCATTTCCGAGGATTTTCTCTATTCTCAGAATTGCGAAATCGTCTACTACATAGATAACAATTATATTTATTCCTATCATTTTGGAAACGATGAAACAAGGCAAATAACAGGGTCTCCTGAAAACGAAACTTTGACACTGAAAGCAATTTCACCAAATGGAAAGTTTTTAATGTATAAGTCGACGGATAACTGTGATTATATCTATTCTTATGATGCCAACGCTACCGTTATCGGTGAAAATGTTTATGACATTTGTCGGATTGACAACTATGGAAACTGTTATGGGGTTAGCGACGAAGATACATCTGTGTGTCTGAAATCCGATGGTACGGCTGCATTTTCGCTAAACGCTGATAACGCTTATACCACTAGAAAAAACGACGGTGAAGGTTGGTACACTTTTTCAAGCGGTACACTGCCTGTCGAAAAAGACTTTCAAAAAGAGATACTATTTGATGAAAGCGGTTTTAAGGTTTATATTACTGTTGTAGATCGTATTTTAGAAAATTCTGAATACATTTATTCCAGCAATCCCGGCATAAATATATTTGATCCGCTCACCGGCGAATTGACTTGGTTAAACATTACAGACGGTACACTGTTGTCTGTGACAGAAGAAGGCAATTTGGTGATGAATATCAACGGAAAGATTTTGCTTGTGAATCCTACTACCAAAGAGCGTGCGCTGCTGTACTCCGAAATGGTTTCCGAATTAGCGTATTACAACGAGTCCGTGAATAGACTTCTCTATACCAATGATGAGGATCACGTTATGTACTATTCAACCAAAGCCCGTACCACATCGGTAAAAATGCTTCTATCTTTTGATGAAGGGACTCATTGGCAGTCATATCAAAACGGACGCTGGATTTCTGTTTACAACGAAGGCATGGAACCTACTGAAAATATTTTTGAAGAGTACGGTATGACTGCTGAACAGCTTTCAGCACTGTCCGAAAAAGATTTCCAATCGCTATACGAAAACGGAAAGCAAATTTACACCCTCGGTATTGCACTCTGCGTTACATCTGAATCCAAGTATAATACTCCGAAAGTCAGAAATATAGCTGTACAAACAACTGAGCCGGATCCGAAGCGTTATCTTTATACTGCCAAGGGACAGACATATTCCAAAGAGGATTTTTCCCGAATAAACGCAATTTTCGCCAATACGAATGTTTACGGTTCCGATGAGTGTTATTTTTTCATATGTCTTGGCGACGATTGGATCTATACTTATAAAGGAGACGAATTGTTGCGCATGAAACTGACGGCGCAAGAGCTGTTCGGGAATGTAAGTGGGAATTGGATGGATATCCGTCAATATGGTATGAGCAACTCAGAGTTACGTGCCATTCCTGAGTCAGTCTTGTCATCTCTGCTGCTCAATGAGCGCTACGCAAACGATAGTTTTACCATTGCCTACTGTATCAAAACTGAGCGAGATGAAACAAATGGAATAACTGCTGCATTCCACCTTGTATATGACCCAAAAATTGCGGATGTAAGTGGAAAAACCATAAAAATACTTTTGACGGACCAGTCGGTGTTAACATTTTCGGCCGAAGATGTTGATGAGAACGAGATAACGCGCTTTTTACTTTGGCTTGAAACGAAACAAGCCAATTCGAATGGCTCACCGTTTTTCAAACTTTCGGTCAAAGACCGTATATATTATATAAATTACTACATGATAAAGAGTGTTGAAATATGCGTCGAATAAAAGTGTTAATAAAGCTTTTAGCTGCTTTTTATGCCGCTGTAAGCATTCTGTCCACGTATTGTTATGCAGAAACATCGGACGAAATAGAAACAGCGTTAGTCGGACAGGCGAACGCACAGTATAACGTCTCGTTAAACGCGCCGTTTTCGAAAGAGCAAAGCGGATTTCATGAAATCATTGATCCGGAAACGGGAAACATGCGTATTTCGTTGGAGCTGTTTAACTATAAAGTGCGCGGTTATTTGGATCTCGATTTGTCTCTTACGTATTCGTTAAGTGAAGCAAGAAGCAAAAAACATAGTTTCGAATATCGGGTTATTTCTTACGCTAATGTTAATGAACCATTTTCGCCCGTCGAGCTTGCGCAACGGAATATAGCGATCGGATGGAGCTACAATTTTCCGTTTGTTCAGAAGGTGGGAAGTATTCGCTATTTGAATTTGCCGGACGGCCGCACCTATCGTGTGGATTCGAGTACGGAAAGCGGCTTGCAGGACTATGAACTGACCGACCTTGTATTCAAAAGCGGGAGCTATGAACAGGTCGGCACTCTGTTCGGAGCATATAAACTGTGCTATGTTGACGGAACTGAGTATCTTTTTGCCGAAAACGGTTTGCTGATCAAAAAGAGCGACCGATACGGAAATTGGATAAAGTATTTGTGGGATACTTCCGAAAACTCTATCCGGCTTTCCAAAATATGCGATTGCACCGGGCGGGAAATTCTTTTTAAATATAACGGTCTTGTGACGAGTATTGTTTCGGGGGACCGCAGCTACTCATTTCATAAACAGGCTGTTTCCAATGAGGATACGGTTGGTATTTTAACGAAAGTGTCTGATCCTGAAGGGCGTGAAACGTATTTTTCCTATAACGGAAATTCTTTGGAATATACGTTAGCGGACGGAATCGAGCCGATTTCGATGGAGTATTATGCACTTTCCGAGGTTGTGTATCCAACAGGTCTGCGTGTCTGCTATGAGTATCTTTTGTCGCGAAAGAGCGCCTCTTCGGGTTATATGGATTATCTGAAATTATCGCGGCGTTTTGATGAAATGCCGGACGGAACGATTTGCAACAAACAGCAATACAGCTACGGCGGGGAGCCCGACGCTTATCCGGCGGATAAACTTCCGGATATGTATACCTATTCCACAACAGTGCATTCCGAGGGAAACAAAACTACCGTATATGCATATGACCACAGGCATTTACAATTATACCGTGAAACATCATATGGGGGGATTTTGTCGGAGCGTGTTGATTTTGAATATGATCAAAACCGTTTTCCGATCAAAACAATTGTTCGCCTGTACAACGTGCAAGGTAGTTACCGAACGGTAATATCCGAAACAGAGTATGACCGTTTCGGAAAATTGCTGTCGGAAACTACCTATGATGAACTTGAGAACCGAGAGCTTTACCGAAAAGATTATACCTACGGCGGTGCGTATCTTTTGCCGGTATCGACTACCTATAAACAGTCGGTGGGTACAAATATTCAGATAAAGAATTGCCTTTCCGAGGACGAAAAGAATGTAGAAAGCACATCTGTTTATGAGAATGGCATCTGTCGGAAAACGGATCTGTATGAATATGACGCATACGGCAATCGAATTTCGGAATCTATACAGCGTTCCGAAAATGAGTATTCTACGGTAAAATATATCTTCTCCGATAAGACCGGTTATGCTTATCCGGACACCGTCGTATCTCTCGGCGTAACGGATGCGGACGGGCTTGCGCGGGATATCGCTGTATCTTACGAATACGATGTGTTCGGCAATACGCTATCCGCAACCGACGGAAACGGCAATACGACTTACTATACGTATGACAAATTAAATCGCGTATTGACCGAAACTCTGCCGGACGGAACAGTTCGTAGGACCGAATATCAGGACGCCATTAATCGCATCACTGTGACAGACGGTGAAGGCAATTCTTTGATTAATCAGTATGACGCTCTCGGCAGAGCGGTTTCGGTCTGTGAGCCTACTACCGGCGTACTGCTTTCGCAAAAAACATATACAGCGGACGGTTTGCTGGAAACGGAAAAAGATGCTTTAGGCACGCTTTACGTGTATTCTTACGATATTTTCCGTCAGCCTTGCGGACTCATTGTGAGCGATAAAAACGGAATCCTTACCGAAACCAACTATTATAACGACGCGGCGTATGCCTATGGAGATACGCTTTATCGCCGTGCCGTCACGGAGATATCCGACGGCAAAACGCTGCGCAGGACCGAACAGCTGTTGGATTTTCGTGATCTGCTGATGTTTGAGATCCATTCAGACGGCGAAAAACAGCGTATCACTTCTATGGAATACGATTATGCCGGAAATGCGGTCAAAATGACCGCACCCGGCGGCGCCGTGGTAAACATGGAGTATGACAGTCTTGGCAATAAAATAAGCGAAACAAGCGGAAATATAACTGTTCATTACGGTTATGACCTTGCCGGAAATTTGCTGTATCAAACGAACGGCGAAGGTGAAACGACAACATATGAATATGACGGCTTCGGCAACACTGTTAAAGTCACCGTTCCGTATGTTGGGAAAGCAACCGCAACGCAAAAGACGTATTACGATAACAACGGCAATGTTGTGAAAACCGTCAGCGCCGAGGGAGTAACCGTAGAGACTGAATATGACAGCCGGAACAACCCGGTGAAAATCACTTCCGGCAGCTCGGTAACGGTATATGAATATGATAAAGAGGGACGAGTGAGAACCCAGTCACAGCTTGCAGGAGACGGCAGGAAAATTACCACGTCTTATACCTACGACGTGTTCGGAAACGCGGTAACAAGCACAGATAACCTGGGACAGACTGTATATTATACCTATGATCCGGCGGGAAATCTGATTAAGACGGTTGACAGGAACGGCACTGTGCTATATAATGAATATGACGGATTAAGCCGAGTACTGCGCAGTTATAATACCCTGGATAAGTCGGAAACAAAGTATACATATAATGGCTTCGGAGAGCTTGTGCGCGTGGATGACGGCGGCATAATAACCGAATACACGTATAGCGGCTTTGGTGAGCTTATCTTGGAAAAGAGCGGCGGAATTTCCAAGGAATACGCATATGATATAGACGGCAACCGTACCTTGTTCCGCTTGCTTAACGGCGGCAATGAAGAAATGCGGACGGAGTATTCCTACGACGAACTTAACCGGCTGAAAAGAGTAAAGACGCCGATAGGAGAACAGGTTTACTACTACGACAAGGCAAATCGTGTAACCGGAATGCTCAACGATAATACCGGAGAAGAAACGGTATACACATATTACCCGTCGGGAGCGGTGAAAAATATCATCACCAAACATAACGGCAAAGAAACCGACCGGCTGTATTATGAATACGATAAAGACGGCAACCGCACGCTTGAACTTGGTTCAAATGCGATAAAGCAGTATACATACGACGAGCAGGG
>QAKH01000011.1 GCA_003343885.1 Clostridiales bacterium
TGTATATTTGTCAATGATGTGAGACTAAAAAGATAAAAAAGAAAGAATACAGTTAAAATACACTGCGTGGGGGCGAAGAGAGGTGTAGCGAAGCGAAACCGAGCGGAGACGACACGCAGTGTCGACACCTCAAAGCGACAAGAGTTCATTGTGTTTTTGTTCAGGTGATTTCCATCCCAAAACCGACATTGGAATACGGTTTGAGCGGTACAAGTAACGCTTCATTTGAACGAGTAGATCCTCATATGAATAAAAACGCAAATAATTGTAGAAACGCTCTTGGTCGTTTCTGTGACTGCGTTCCACCTTGCCATTATGCCAAGGTGTTTTCGGGCGTATGAGTTTGTGTGTTATATTGTAATAACGGCAGAATTTGTCAAAAATATGCACTCTATCTGTCTTTTTGGTATTCGTAAACTCACCGCCATTATCTGTTTGGATTGTGGTAGGTGCGTAACCAAAATATGTAATCGCACGCTTCACAAAATCTATGGTGGAAAAGCCGCTTTGTTCTTTGTAAGGATAAATAAACCGCTTTCTTGATGCTTCTTCAAGCATTGTATATTGATAGTATTTTTCCCCATCTTTACCCGAATAGCAGGCTACAGGAACATATTTAACATCAAGCTGCCACTTTACCCCCAGCTCTGTAGGTGTATCGTAATAACCGTTGTGCTTGCTCTTTTTCTTTGTGGATTCAACTTTCTTTCTGAAGCCCAGACGGACAAAAACTCTATACAGAGAGCCGGGATGACGCGAATACGCCTTATCCTCTCGTAGTTTACCGAACAGCTCGCAAATTGAAATGTCAGGATTTCTTCTATGATAGTCCTTTATCCATTTTAACTCTTGCTCTGTGTGGGCATTGGGGTGCTCTGAATGTGGTCTGTGCGACTTTGGTGTCAACGATTCCTTTGTGCCGTCATATGCTTTGTTCCAACGCATAAGCGACGCTTTTGAAATATGATACCTTCTGCATACAAAGTCTATATCTTTTTCTAACCGGTATAGTTTTACTGCATTTATTTTTGTTGTAATTAAGTGTGGACAATATCTCTTTGTTGTGGTATAATTACTCATGAAGTGATTGGGTCCTTTCTGTTAGAGTTTGTTAGGGATAACATTATTTTAACATGACTCAATCACTTTTTCTATACTTTCGGTCTCACATCTATTGTAACTCTACAGTTTTGTGCTTGGATTCTTTCCTAAAAGTGTTGACATTTAACGCCGTGTATGGTATCTTAATATAATAATGGTAATATATTATCACTTGTAATGTGTTGTCGTTAGCTGGATATTTTGTCCGTATTTATATTTACGTATTTAAGTTTACGCAACCAAATATGCGGTGCCGTTTTTTGCCGCAAACTCAGGAGGTTATTTTTTATGAAAGTACTTCTTTTACAAGATGTTAAGGGAAAAGGAAAAAAAGACACTATCGTTGATGTTTCCGACGGATATGCAAGAAACTTTCTTTTGCCGAAAGGCGTTGCAGTAGAGGCAAACGCTAAAATAATGAACGACTACAAAAACAAGCAGGCAGCTAAAAAACACCACGAGGAAATGGAAAAAGCAGCAGCAAAGGAAACTGCGGAACGCTTGTCCGGCATTGTTGTCAAGATATACGCAACAGGCGGTGCTGACAGCAGACTCTACGGCGCTGTTACTTCAAAGGAAATATCAGAAGAACTCGAAAAACAGCATGGCATAGTCGTTGACAAGAGAAAAATTGTTCTCGAGGATCCTATAAAGGCTTACGGTTCGTACACCCTTGACGCTAAGCTTTATCCGGAAATTTCCGGAAAAATTAACGTAATTGTCACACAAAAGGATTAAAGTTTATCTGTCAGGTTATTTACTGTTGTCTCATAAAGCTTTGCTTGACTGAATTAGGCTGTATTTATCTATGTGTTTCAGCCTTAAAAATGGATTTTATGGAAAGATTTTATGTAAGCAGTAGATAACAGGACTCGTTGAAAGGCATGGAAGTCAAATGAGCGAACTTCAGATTACTGCGGAAAAGCTGCGGAAAATGCCGTTTTCCATGGAGGCGGAACAATCTGTTCTCGGAACTGTTATTTTAGATCCGGAAAGACTAAACGATATCGCTTCGCTGCTCCGTCCGGAGGATTTTTATCTTGAACAGCATGAACGCATATATGAAGCTATGCGTGATATTTTCATGCGTCCGGATACAAATCTCGACGAGGTAACTTTGCTTGAGGAACTTGTTGAAAACGGTACTCTTGACGAAGCAGGCGGAAAAGAATATATTAAAGTTCTCGCAAGCTCTGTTCCGTCGGTGTCAAATCTTTTGGATTATGTTCGTATCATAAAGGATAAATCGGTTCTGAGGCGGCTTATTGACGCTTCCGGTCAGATAAGCGACATGGCTTATACCGGAGAGGGCGAAACACGTGATATTCTCGACCGCTCAGAACAGTTGATTTTCGACATTGCCGATAAAAACGAAACAAAAGGTTTTGTACACATACGAGACGCTATCATGGAACATTGCAGGCTTCTTGAGGAGATGGCAAAAAATCCTGAAGCCGCAAAAGGAACTCCTACTTATTTTTCAGACATTGACAAATTCCTTATAGGTATGGGAAAAGGCGACCTTGTTCTTGTCGGAGCGCGCCCCGGTGTGGGAAAAACCAGCTTTGTGCTGAACATAGCGTCAAACATTTCAAAGCGTATGAAAGATAAGGCAATTGCGATTTTTTCACTTGAAATGTCATGTGAGCAGCTTGCGTCCCGACTTCTTTGCTCAGAAGCGCTTATAGATGCAAGCAAAATGAGAAACGGTATACTTTCCGAAGAGGACTGGGTAAAACTCGCAAGAGCTGCCGGAGTCCTCGCAGAAACAAATATTTACTTTGACGATACCTCTAACATTTCTGTAACAGGTATGAAAGCAAAGCTTCGCAGAGTAAAAAATCTCGGACTTGTGATAATCGACTATTTGCAGTTAATGCAGTCAGACCGCAAAACTGAAAACCGTGTACAGGAAGTTTCCGATATTTCACGAGGACTTAAACTGATGGCAAAAGAATTTGAAGTCCCGGTTATTACCTGTGCTCAGCTGTCCCGTTCATCCGAAAAGGAAAACAAAAGACCGGTTCTTTCAGACTTGCGTGACTCCGGTGCTATCGAGCAGGACGCTGATACAGTAATGTTTTTAACGCGTGACTACTACAAGGGCGATCCCGAAAAGGAAAACATCGCCGACTGTATTATAGCTAAAAACAGACACGGCGCCACCGGAACGGCAACGCTCGGATGGTACGGTCAATTCACAAAATTCATTACAATTGATAAAGAACATGAAAGCTGATTTGCAAATTTACGAAAAAATATGTGAGGCAAACAATACCTACCATCTTTTTTCTTGTGATGACCGCGTGCTTGTGGGACTTTCCGGAGGAGCCGACAGTGTAGCACTGCTCTTGGCTCTGAAACGCTTTTTTAAAGGACTCAATCTTTTCGCATGTCATGTTAACCATATGATACGAGGCACTGAAGCCGATAATGACGCCGCTTTTGCGTCCGAGCTTTGCAGAAAGGAAAACATTCCCTTTGAACTTGTTAAGGCTGATGTTCCGGCATATGCAGAAAAAAACGGTATTTCTACTGAACTTGCCGCAAGGAATATCAGATATGACGCTTTTGAGAAAATCTGTAAAAAGCACGGTATATCGGTTGTAGCAACAGCGCACACCGCTTCCGATAACGCAGAAACAGTCCTCTTTAATTTGACAAGAGGCTCCGCTCTTGACGGACTTTGCGGCATACCGCCGGTGCGTGCATTATCTAAAGAAATTAAAATCGTACGTCCTTTGCTCTTTGTGACGCGCGATGAGATTGAACGGTGGCTCTCATTCATAAATCAGGATTTTGTCACCGATTCCACGAATTTGTCGGATGACTACACACGAAACTACTTTCGTCACCGTATCATACCGGCGCTTAAAGACGTTAACCCGGCGCTTGAGGACAGTTTGAAAAATACTTGTACAGCGCTTAAAGATATACAAATATTTATTGAAAAAACGGCAAATAATAGTATGACCGACGACGTGGGGCAGCTCTCAGAATTGGACGAATGTATCCTCAAGCGTGTTATCATTGAACTATATCACGCTTACGCTCCGGACTGTTTGATTGAAAGCGTTCATGTTTGTGAAATAGCCCGTTTGGTAAAGCAGTCTGCAGGAAATACAAATTTTCACGGCAAGGCGGAAATTTGTTTGCCGGGTAAAATTTCGGCTTATATCGCAGACGGCCGCCTGTATTTCGGACCGACAATCCGCAAAGATACAAATTCAGACACGTCTGCGCAAAAAGACGCATATAATATCAGGTTGAAACCCGGGCTCACCATACTTGATAACACGCCGTTTGCACTGTACCTTGCATACAACGATTCACCCGAAGAATATAATATAAAACCGACGGATATTGCCGGTGTTCCGAGTAACTACAAACTTTTTGACAGCGCCGTGCTTTCGGCTTGCGCACTGTCAGAAGGACATATAGTTGCAAAAAGCAGGCAGCCGGGAGATAAAATAAAATCAGGCGGTATGACAAGAAAGCTGAAACAGCTTTTTTGCCGTCAGAAAATCCCGGTGGAGCTGCGCCAGACTCTGCCGGTTATCTGTGATAAGGACGAAATCATATATGTGCCGCGCATAGCTGTTGCAGATTCACATAAACAAGCTGTGTGCAGCCCGTCAAGGAAGTTAAGACTTCTTGTATTTTCCGAATCCTCATTGTAACACATTTTGAACAGGAGATTAATTGATGAAAAACAACGGAAAGACCATTGTATTTTACGTAGTGCTGATTTTGCTGCTTCTTTCTGCTTCGTATTTTTTGCTCGGGCAGAAACAGCAGAAAACTCCGGATTACAGTGAAATTATTGATTTGTTTGAAAAAGGACTTGTTGAGCGTTACGACGTTTCAGCCTCAAACGTACTTGTCGTGCATACGCGGGATGTTGCTGACGAAAACGGAGTAGTTACAAAAGGAACGGAAATATCCATAGAACTGAGAGATTTGGGACTGTTCGAGCAAGACGTCAAGCCAATAGTATACGAGCTGAACAATGACGACAACCCTGATAACGATATTGTTTTCAATTATGAGCCGCTTAAGGAAACTCCATTCTGGATGAGTCTTATTCCTTTTGTTCTGATGGTAGTGCTCTTTATAGTTCTGTGGTTCTTCGCAATGAACTCGGCAATGGGCGGCAAGGGCGGAAGAATAAACTCCTTCGGAAAAGCACGTGCCAAGGTCAACCTTGACGGAAAGAAAAAAGTTCTGTTCTCCGACGTTGCGGGTGCTGACGAAGAAAAAGAAGAGCTCAGGGAAGTTGTTGATTTTCTTAAAAATCCCAAGAAATTTACCGAGCTCGGAGCAAAAATTCCTCGCGGAGTTTTGCTCGTAGGTCCTCCCGGAACAGGTAAGACATTGCTTGCCAAGGCTGTCGCAGGTGAAGCAAACGTTCCGTTTTTCTCAATTTCCGGTTCAGACTTTGTGGAAATGTATGTCGGCGTCGGTGCTTCAAGAGTAAGAGATCTTTTTGATACGGCAAAGAAAACCGCTCCGGCGATAATATTCATAGATGAGATTGACGCTGTCGGCAGACACCGCGGTGCAGGCCTTGGCGGCGGTCACGACGAACGTGAGCAGACATTAAACCAGTTGCTTGTCGAGATGGACGGATTTTCCGAAAACGACGGTATCATAGTAATAGCGGCTACAAACCGTCCTGACATTCTCGATCCGGCTCTGTTAAGACCGGGACGTTTTGACAGACAGGTTACGGTAAATTACCCTGACATAAAGGGCAGAGAGGAAATTTTAAAAGTTCACGCACGCAACAAACCTCTTGAAAAGGATGTTGACCTCTCGGTAATCGCCAAATCCACTGCCGGATTTACCGGTGCGGACCTTGCTAACCTCTTGAATGAAGCGGCGCTTCTTACGGCCCGCAAGTCAAGACGCCTTATAGGCATGAAAGAGCTTGAAGAAGCTATGATAAAGGTTATCGTAGGACCTCATAAGAAGTCTAAAGTAATTACTGATAAGAGCAAACGTCTTACCGCTTACCATGAAGCAGGTCACGCCGTTGCCTCCTTCCACCTTGAAGGACACGACGAGGTACACCAGATTTCCATTATTCCCGCAGGAAGAGCAGGCGGCTACACTCTCTATCTTCCTAAGGAGGACAGGGATTATCTCTCGAGAAAAGATATGGAAAACGAGCTTGTATCTTTACTTGGCGGACGTGTTGCGGAAAAGCTTACGCTTGACGATATTTCGACAGGCGCTTCAAACGATATACAGCGTGCTACCGACATTGCCCGCAGCATGGTTACAAAATACGGAATGAGCGACAACCTCGGTCCGATTGTATACGGCGAGAACCAGGAGGAAGTTTTCCTCGGAATGAGTATGTCGCATTCCCGCAATTACTCAGAAAACGTTGCTTCCCAGATTGACGCTGAAGTACGTGCAATAATAGATAACGCTTATCACCGCACGGAAAAGATTTTAAACGACAATATGGATAAGTTAACCTTTGTTGCGGAGTATCTCATAACACACGAGATAATGGACGAAGACCAGTTCAAGGCTGTTATGACCGGTAACCCGACTGTTGAGGAGCTCGAGCAGATCGCTGAGGAAAAAGCTAAAAAAAGCGAAAAGCAGAACAGCGACGCAAAGAAACAGAATACCGAGTCTTCAAATTCCGGTTCTGAAAATTCGGACTCTCAAAATGTTTATACGGACTCTGATTCAAATCTGTCAAAGTACAGCATAAGAAGACACCGTCCGGCAGCTGATACAGAGCCTCAGCCGCAAGCATCTGACAAACCGCAAGCGCCGGAGGCGAACAACGGAGCGGACGCACAAAAACCGGAGATTTCCGGGCAAGAGTCGTTTGAACAAGGCTCACAGCGCTTGTCAGATAATAATGACGCATCCGGCTCGAACGGTCAAGCGCCAAAGGAATGAGCTGAATAATGCAAAAAACAATAGATAATATTTCAATTTCACCGCCGCCGAAAATAGCGGCGGTGCATGATATTTCCTGCATCGGAAGATGCGCATGTACCGTTATAATTCCGATTCTGTCAGCACTCGGCGTTCAGGTATGTCCGCTGCCGACGGCGCTTCTTTCCACTCACACCGGCGGATACGAAGGCTTTACCTTCATGGATTTATCTGACGAAATGAAGAAAATTTCCGCTCACTGGGATTCGATTGACACAGTATTTGACGCTGTGTACTCCGGTTTTTTGGGAAGCGCTAACCAGATTGAAACGGTGCGGGAATTTGTGAACAACTGCAAGGCAAAAAATCCGGAATGTATTTTTCTCGCTGACCCCGTTATGGGCGATGACGGAGAAAAGTACGCTACGTACACTGACGAGATGTGCCGCCTTACAAAAAAGTTAGTTTCAGGCGCACATGTTATTACGCCGAATGTTACAGAGGCATGTATTCTGTTAGACGAGCCGTACCGCAAGGATTTTTCTTCAGACAAGCTTTGCGAAATGGGAAAAGAGCTTTGTGCCATAGGCGCCGAAAACGTCATAATAACCGGTATTCACCGAGGAGACGAAGTCGGTGCCGTCTACTACATATCCGGTGCAGGTGCTTCGGGGACGGACAAGTTCGGAGAGTATTTCACAAAACGTGATCCGAACAATTATCCTGGCGCAGGCGATATCTTTTCATCAATGATACTTGCCGGCGTGCTTAAAGGTATGCCACTCGCGAAAACAGTGAAAAATGCCTGTGATTTCATTTACAGCGCCTCAGGATACACAACGCTTTTAGGCACACCCATACGTGAAGGTCTTGCGATTGAACCGTTGATGGGACAATTGATTGACTGCATGAAGTAGGTCGCCGTAAACAGCGCTTAAAACTTGCACAAGTGTTCAGTTCCTGTTTTTTTGGCTGAATATATATAACACTTATTATTATCAATCAGCTTATTATCAATCAGCAATATCAGCGATATTTTTTATAACGGTTGACAACCGAAAAAATTTATATTATAATACTCACACTGCCACCGGGTAGATGAATGCTAAAGCATTCCCGTTTGCGACGTTAGGTCTTTGAAGCCGCAACAGGGAGTGCTTTTTTTGTGGAGGAAAGCATGATAAAAAAACAGCTCTTAAGGTATATCGTCCCTAATATTTTCGCTATGCTCGGTATTTCATTTTACGTTCTTGCGGACACATTCTTTATATCGCTGTACGAGGGAGCCGACGGTATTACTGCGTTAAATCTTGTTCTGCCAGTATACGGAGTGATTTACGCAATCGGAGCGATGATAGGCATTGGTTCGGCTACCAGATATTCCTTAACTAAAACAATTGACAAAAAACAATCGGAGTATTTTTTTCCAAACGCTGTTATATGGTCTGTTATTTTCAGTCTGATATTTTTGCTGTTCGGCGTATTTTTTTCTGAGAATATACTTGAAATAATGGGTGCGGACAGCTCTATAAAAAGCATTGGTACGCCATACTTGAGAACTGTTCTTATGTTCACACCGTTTTTTATGCTGAATTACTCGTTCACAGCCTTTGTGAGAAACGACGGTTCTCCGAACACAGCCATGGCGGCAACCATTTCCAGCAGTCTGTTCAACGTGCTGTTTGATTATATACTGATGTTTCCGCTCGGCATGGGAATGACGGGAGCTGCCCTGGCAACCGGTATTTCGCCGATAGTCAGTATTGCAATATGTCTGTCTCACTTTTTTTCAAAAAACAACTCGGTAAAATTCAAATTTGTTGTCCCGTCATTTTCCAAACTCATAAACGCCTGCATTCTCGGAGTTACCGCATTTGTCGGTGAAATTTCAGGCGCGGTAACCACTCTTGTTTTTAACTTCATTATTCTCGGCATTGCCGGTAATACCGGAGTAGCCGCTTACGGAGTCATAGCCAACACAGCTTTGGTCGGAACTGCCGTGTTTAACGGAGTTTCTCAGGGGCTTCAGCCTCCGGTCAGTGAAGCACAGGCTAAAGGACGTGAAAAGGACAAAAAGAAAATATATTTATACTCTTTATTACTGAGCCTTTTTATATCAGCCGCCATAATTACCCTTGTTATGCTTTATGCCGATGTGATTACTGATATTTTTAACAGTGACAATTCCGAAAGCATGTTCAAGTACTCCGTATCAGGCTTAAAGCTGTATTTTCTCGGCTTTTTGCCGGCGTCAGTCAACATTATTACCGCAGGATTTTTCAGCGCGGCGGGAATGGGACGGGAATCATCAGTACTTTCACTGTCAAGAGGAATTTTTGCCATTACCTTTTTTGCCTTTATACTGTCAGGAGTCCTTGGACTTACCGGCGTATGGCTTTCTTTTCTTGCTTCGGAAACATTCACTCTTTTATTGGTGATTTTTATTTTCTTTATCAACCGCAAACAGCATTGTTCGGAAAAATAAAACAACAAAAAATGAGGGAAAACCGTTCCTGCGGATTTCCCTCTAAAATTTTTATTTAAGCTTTTGCCATAGAGACTGTGTGAGACTGTGTAGGGTATAACAAAAAAAGGATATGTATAGTTATAGTAAATCAACAAAATATTATTTTGTCAGGGCCTCATATACGTGCGGCCTTAGCACTCCGACATACGGGAGATTGCGGTACAGCTCGTTGTAGTCAAGCCCGTAGCCCACTATAAATTCATCCGGAATTACAAAGCCCTCATAGTGAATTTTTATGTGCTTTTTGCGCCTGTCCGGCTTGTTGAAGAGTACGCAAAGCCTTACACTATCCGCCTTGAGATCCTTTTCAAGATGTTCAAGAAGCCACGAAAGCGTGTTTCCGGTATCAAGTATATCTTCTATTACAACTACATTATATCCGGACAAATCCGTGCGGTCGGGATCCGCCTTGAGCTTTATTGTGCCGGAAGTAGTCGTTCCGCTTCCGTACGACGATACCTTTATGTAGTCTGTTTCCATCGGAATATTAAGCTTTTTAAGGATATCAGCCATAAAAATGACCGAGCCTTTTAAAATTCCGATAAGCAATAGCTTTTTGTCGGAATTTTTATAATCCTGCTCTATTTCGTAAGCTATTCTTGTAACCGCCATGTTTATTTCTTCTTCGCTTACGAGAACATGGTCAATATCGTTATTATAATCCAACCCTATATACCCCTTTCGGATAGTTTCTGAATTCTTTCACGCTCTGCCTGAGAGGCTCGCAGATATACCGGAGCTAATTTCTCCGACGTGTAGTTTTCCGGAGCTTTAACCGGATCGTCAAGATAGCTTTTAAGCGCACATCGTGCCACGGAGAAAGCGTTTTGATACATATCGTCAAAACCGCAAAGCGTAGCTTTTGCCATTCCTTTACCGCTTTTTTCGTACAATCCGTAAAATAATTCCGCTCCGTCGCCCACCAACATTATTTCTTTTCCGGCAAACAGTTCATCAATCTCTGCGACTATTTCATCAAAAGTCAACAGCGCATCCGGCGTTACCCGTTCCGGCATTCCGTCAGAACCAGGTCGGAAAAACGCATTATAAAACTGGCTCCTCCTTGCGTCCATAAGCGCAAGAATAACATACGACGGCGAAACGTTTGCAACGTTGCAGGCAAGCGACTCAAGAGCCGATGCTGTAACACACAGCATATCCGTTTTGCCGAATGCAAGCCCTTTTGCCGTAGAAACACCAATGCGTACACCCGTAAAAGAGCCGGGACCGGCATTTACGGCAATCATTCCTATCTGCTCAAATTTCTTGCCGGAATGGGCAAGGCAGAAATCTATCATGGGAAGCAGGCTTTCACTGTGCGTTAATGTTGCATAAACGCTTGCCTTTGACAGCGGCCGGAGCGTTCCTGCCTCAGAAAATTCGCTGACACAGACAGATGCGGTTTTTGCCGCAGTATCTATGGATAAAATATACATATTTCTTCCCTTTCGGTAAGTTTGGGGACTATCATACGCCTAAGTATACCACATTCATGTGCAAAAGTCAACCGGAACAAGGTATCATTTGACACATTTTGAGGTTTTCTGACTGTAAATACCACGAACATTTTCACCCTATATGTACATGTATACATGTTGTTCTTTTGATGGTTTGGTAAATCACTGTGCTGCTCATAACGAACAACACCGTGCCTTTTCTAAGTAATTACATCAAGTAAATACATCAATAGAACGGAATGAATGTATTATTTTGACAATGAAAAGCGGGGAAGAGGATGAAAAAAAGGTAATATATGCATAAATTTTATTTTTCTGCATACGAATAAAACAGGAAAACTTGTGAAGTTACTTATTTTGAAAGGAAGGGTGTATTGTGAAAAACACAAATCATCCCGGCAGAAAAGCAGCAACTCTCGGAAAAAGCGTCGCAATCGGCGCCGGAGTAGGTGTTGCGGTTTGGGCGGGACTGCTGTTATGTGCGTCAGCAATAATATCCGGTTTGGCAACTCCGGAAAACTATATTCTTCCGGCGGTTTTTGTACTTGCCGCACTGTCGGCGTTTGCCGCCGGCGGAGTTTCAGGAAGATTTTGCAGGAGTGTGCTTTTGCCGGGAATAAGTACGGGAGCGGTACTTGTCGCTCTGGTATTCGTACTTTCTCTCGCTTGCTCAGGAAGCAATACAAACAGCTCGTCGCCTGTTTTTAATATTATTCTTTGTGTCGACTTTGTTTTCTTTGCTTTGTTGGGCGCAAAGATAGCAGTTCCCTCGGCGGCTAAACCGAAACGCCGTACAAGACACGGATAATGTAAATAAATTGTAAAAAATGAACTTTTCCTGTTCCTACAAATGAAAGAATTTGTTATAATAAACTCCGCAGGTTTTCGAGAACTTGCGGAATTTTTTAAATCACACACACAGTGTTTTCGGCAAGGGTGTCCGGGAAAGTTTACCGGATATGCCGCAAACCAGAAAAAAACAGCTGTGGTGGAAAAAACCCAAAGGAGGACATAAAAATGTCAGTAATTTCAATGAAACAGCTTCTCGAAGCAGGCGTCCATTTCGGACATCACACCAGAAGATGGAATCCTAAGATGGCGGAATACATCTTCACAGAAAGAAACGGCGTATACATCATCGACCTTCAGAAAACAGTAAAGAAGCTCGAAGAGGCGTATATGTTTATCCGTGAAGTGGCTATGGAAGGCGGAAATATTCTTTTCGTAGGCACAAAGAAGCAGGCGTCCGACGCAATAAAAGAGGAAGCTGACAGAGCCGGCTGCTATTTTGTAAATATGCGTTGGCTCGGCGGAATGCTCACAAACTTCAAGACAATCAAGAAGAGCATTGCCCGTCTTAATTCTCTTCACAGAATGGAAGACGACGGTACTTTCGAACTTCTCCCCAAAAAGGAAGTTATATCTCTCGTTAAGGAAATCAATGACCTTGAGAGAAATCTCGGCGGTATAAAGAACATGGAAACTCTTCCTTCAGCTATGTTCGTTGTTGACCCCAAGAAGGAAAAGAACGCTGTTGCCGAAGCAAGAAAGCTCGGTATTCCGGTTGTTGCTATTGTTGATACAAACTGCGATCCCGATGAAGTTGACTACGTAATTCCGGGTAACGATGACGCTATCCGCGGAATCAAGCTTATCCTTTCAGTAATGGCTGACGCTATTCTTGAAGGCAAGCAGGGCGAACAGTTTACAGACTCCGCATCTTCTGAGGCTGTCGAAGCTACTGAAGAAGCTGAAGAAAAAGACGCTGAGTAATCGGGCGTAAAGACAGTAATTTAAGAGGAGGATAAAACGATGAATTTTACAGCTAAAGACGTATCGGATCTGCGTGCGCAGACCGGTATCGGTATGATGGAATGTAAGAAAGCTCTTACCGAAGCTAACGGCGATAAGGAAGAGGCTATAAAGATACTGCGTGAAAAGGGACTTGCCGTAGCTGAAAAGAAGGCAAGCAGAATAGCTGCTGAAGGTGTTGTTGACATTCTTGCACAGGGCGATTCAGTTGCAATGGTAGAGGTAAACTCAGAAACTGACTTCGTTGCCAAGAATGATTCTTTCAAATCTTTTGTAAAAGGCGTTCTGGAAACTATTCTTTCCGAAAAGCCTGCTGACGTTGACGCTTTGCTCGCCTGCAAGTTTTCCGGCACCGACGATACCGTTGACGCGGTTCTCAAGGATAAGACATTCCAGATAGGCGAGAAGCTTTCTATACGTCGTTTTGCTGTTGTAGACGGTTTGACAAGCACATACGTACACGGCGGCGGCACAATCGGTGTTATAGTTAAGGCTGAGAGCGAGTGTGCGGACAAGGACGCTGTTAAGGCAGTGCTCAAGAACGTAGCTCTTCAGATTGCTGCAATGAATCCGAAGTATCTTGACAAGGATTCTGTTCCGGCTGCTGACCTTGAGGCAGAAAAGGAAATCCTTATGGCTCAGATCAATAATGACGAAAAGAATGCGTCTAAGCCCGAAGCCGTTAAGGAAAAGATGATTCTCGGAAAAATCGGCAAATTCTATGATACAAACTGTCTCCTTGAACAGGAATACGTTAAGGAAGACAAGGTTAAGGTTAGCGCATATGTTGCTTCTGAAGCAAAGAATCTCGGCGCTGATATCAAGATTACCTCTTTCCTGCGTTACGAAAAAGGCGAAGGTATAGAAAAGAGAGAGGACAACTTTGCGGAAGAAATCGCAAAGCTCACTCAAAAATAATAAATCAGGAATTATTTCAGACTTTAAGAGCGCAGGCGGTTTTACCCTGCGCTCTTGCGCTTAAATGAAGCTTTAAACACTAATCTGTTTTATGTAGTAAGGTTAATTAAATGGGTTTTGTAAAGTTAAAATGAAAAAATAGCATAATGATTTCACAAAATTGCGCC
>QAKH01000006.1 GCA_003343885.1 Clostridiales bacterium
AGTTTTATAAAAATTTTTAGTTTTTGTTATATTGGGGTTTGGGTTGCAATCTGAGTTTTCGTGCTGGCGTTTATGGCACGAAAACGGGCTTGTTTTCGCGAAAAATTAAATTTGTTATTTTTTTTTGCTCGTCCGCGAGTATTGCAGCGGCGCTTCGCCGCCGGCCGCAAGAAAACGCGATACAAAGCAAGATCACACACCGGAAAATCGAATATACCTCTATACACGTCCTTTACCGACACTGCTCAGTCCAGGTTTGCTCACGGCACATTACCCGTATCACTTAATGCTGCTCGGTTCCCCGCCTGACATGGTTCGTGAGGGATAATTGCGTAAGGCCCGAACCTCAACACACTATCGGCATGACTGCTGCACAGAGGCAACCCTCAAAACCGGAATCCATCCCTGCTACAGCGGATTTCAGGTACAAGACACCGCTACTGCCCCGACTGGTGTGACCTTGCTTCATATCGCGTTTTGTCACCGCTCTATGAAACAGTCATCTATTTAATTCTTTGTTCTATTCTTTATTCTTTTACGCTATTTTACGCTATTTCGCAAATTATTATACCATGATTGACTAAAAAAATCAATACGGTAATATACTTTTACTCGAATTTACCGAAAATTACACTACTCTCCAAGGTATGCCTTCTTAACCTTTTCGTCATTTATAAGGTCAGACGCCTTGCCCTCAAGCGATATCTTTCCGGTTTCAAGTACATACGCTCTGTCCGCAATCGAAAGAGCCTTTTTCGCGTTCTGCTCGACAAGCAGTACCGTCGTACCGTCCGCCGATACTTCTCCTATAATACTGAATATCTCTCCGACAAGCAACGGTGAAAGTCCCATGGACGGTTCGTCCATAAGCAGTATCTTCGGATTGGACATTAGCGCACGTCCCATGGCAAGCATCTGCTGTTCGCCGCCCGAAAGCGTTCCCGCTACCTGATTTTTTCTCTCCTTAAGACGGGGAAAATGGTCATATACATACGCAAGATTTTTCTCTATCTGCTTGCTGTCTTTAAGCGTAAACGCACCGAGCTTCAGGTTTTCATACACCGTTAACTGCTGGAATATGCGCCGTCCCTCAGGTACGTGCGCCATTCCCAAAGAAACAATCTTATGCGCCGGAGTTTTTATAAGGTCCCGTCCTTCAAAAACAATACTTCCCGATTTCGGAGACACAAGTCCCGTTATCGTATGCAGTATGGTTGTCTTTCCCGCACCGTTTGCTCCTATGAGCGCTATTATTTCTCCTGCGTTTACTTCAAAGGATATTCCCTTTATTGCGTTTATGACTCCGTAGTAAACCTGCAAATTTTCAATACTTAACATTGCCATATATTCTGCCTGCCCCCTTACTCGTCGTCGCCGAGATAGGCGGTTATAACACGCGGATCATTTAAAACCTTTGAGGTTTCTCCCTGCGCAAGTACCTGACCGAAATTGAGCACTGTCAATTCCTCGCAGATACCCGAAACAAGTTTCATGTCGTGTTCTATCAAAAGTATCGTCATGTCAAAGTTATCTCTGACAAAACGTATTGTATTCATAAGTTCTGCCGTTTCATTCGGATTCATTCCGGCTGCCGGCTCGTCAAGCAGCAAAAGCTTCGGAGAAGTTGCCATGGCTCTGGCTATCTCAAGCTTACGCTGTTGTCCGTACGGAAGGTTTGACGCCTTAAGCTTTGCCTGCTTCTCAAGACCGAACACCTCAAGCAGCTCAAGGCACTTTTTATTTGCTTCCTTCTCTGTCTTAAAGTATCTGCCCACACGGAATATTCCCTCGAACATGGAATACTTCATTGCTGACGCGTATCCGACTTTAACATTATCAAGCACGCTCATCTTTCCGAACAATCTGATATTCTGGAAAGTACGGGCGATACCTTTTCTGTTTATCTGAGCAGGACCAAGTCCGTTAAGCACCTCTCCGTCAAGTGAAAATGTGCCGGAGGTCGGCTTATACACGCCGGTTATAAGATTGAACACAGTTGTTTTTCCGGCGCCGTTAGGACCTATCAGTCCGTAGAGCTGACCTTTTTTTATATTGATGGAAAAATCGTCTACAGCCTTAAGTCCGCCGAACTGGATACCAAGGTTTTTCGCTTCAAGTATTGACATCAGCTCTTACCTCCTGCGGCAGTTACCTGTTTTTTATCGGAACGGCGGAACAATCCTTTAAAAAATCCGGAAATTTTTGAAAGAAACAATTTGAATTTCTGATTATTGTTGAGAAGCATAACAGCGATTAGTACCACTGCGTACAAAAGCATACGGAAATCCTTGAGGAATCTCAGGTACTCCGGAAGCACGTACAGCAGCACTGCCGCTATCATTACGCCCCTCATTCTTCTCATTCCGCCAAGAACAACGTACACGAGTATCAATATAGAAAGGTTATAGTCAAAGGTTTTTGCCTGAACCACATTGAGATTGTGCGAATACAGCACGCCTGCGACTCCCGCAAAAAACGAAGCAACGACAAAAGCTGTCATTTTGGTACGGGTGACATTAACTCCCATTGCTTCTGCGGCTATGCGGTTATCTCTTGCCGCTTTTATATTTCTGCCGGTTTTTGAATCAATCAAATTAAGAAGAATAATAAGAGTTATAAGCGTAACGATAAAGCATATGGTAAACGTAGAATCTCTCGGAGTTCCTGTTATTCCCTGCGCACCCTTTATAAGCTCTACTCTTGTTGCGGCGTCGGAAGAAATTTTATACTGTGTTGCCGCCTGTGTATTAAGAGTAATAAAGACGCCGGATTTATCATATGCAAGGTAAATATTATTTACTATATTTTTTATTATTTCCCCGAAAGCAAGAGTTACTATCGCAAGATAGTCGCCTCTTAAGCGCAGCACGGGAATACCGATAAGAAACCCGAAAACAGCTGCGACAAGTCCGCCTACGATAATAGCTAATGGAAAACGGATAAGGGAATTTGTTATCGAATTTTGAGTTACAAGTGAAAACACGCTTCCGGTAAAGGCGCCGATACACATAAAACCGGCATGTCCGAGACTGAGTTCACCGGATATTCCTACGACAAGATTTAATGAAATCGCAAGAATGATATATACGCAGATATTTACCAGAAGTCCCGAAAACTTTCTGGAAGCAAGCCCGTTTACAACCAAAAACTGTGAAACGGCGTATGCGACAACCAAAAGGCCGCAGGTGCTGAGTTTTTCAAACAAAGACTTGTGATTTTTCAGCATAATCCGTTCCTACACTTTCTCATTGATTTTCTTGCCGAGCAAGCCGGTGGGTTTAACAAGCAGCACTATGATAAGCACGCTGAAAACGATTGCGTTTGAGAGCTGTGAAGAAATATACGCTGTGCTGAGACTTTCTATAAGTCCAAGCACTACTCCGCCTATCATGGCGCCCGGAATTGAGCCTATTCCGCCGAACACCGCCGCAGTAAACGCCTTGATACCGGGCATTGCGCCGGTATACGGGCTTAAAAGCGGGTATGTCGAGCACAAAAGCACGCTTGCAACCGCCGCGAGAACCGAGCCTATCGCAAAAGTAATGGAAATGGTACGGTTTACGTTTATTCCCATGAGCTGTGCCGCTCCTTTATCTTCAGACACGGCAAGCATTGCTTTTCCTGTTTTGGTTTTGTTTACGAAAAGAGTAAGCGCTATCATTATTACAACCGTTACAACAAGCGTTACGATTGTTTCGCCCGAAATATTGACAACGGACGTCTTTATATCCCAGTTATCCGGGACAACGCTCGTAAAGTTCTTCGAGTCAGATCCGAATATGAGAAGCGCCACATTTTGAAGCAGATAGCTGACTCCGATTGCCGTTATAAGCACTGTAAGTGAAGAACAGTTACGAAGCGGCTTATATGCGATCTTTTCAATAAGCACGCCTAAAATCATACAGGTAATCATTCCCGTGATTATTGAAACGACCGCAGGAAAATGGTATGTTGAAACAGCGGTATATACGATATATCCCCCGATCATTATTACATCACCGTGTGCGAAGTTCAGCATTTTGGCGATACCGTAAACCATCGTATATCCCAAAGCGATAAGCGCATAAATACTTCCAAGGCTTATTCCGCTGAACACAAAAGATATAAAACTACTCACGCTGTTTGTCATCCTTTCCCTAATTTTTGCCTGAAATTTCGCTTTCTGAAATGTCGGCAAGAGGATTTGCGGAGCATATCCCAGTTCCGCAAACCCTCTGAAAAACCATTCTGAAGCCACCGTTATTTTCGGTATCAGGCTCCGCAATTACATTGCCGTATATGATCCCACAAGTACGGTATTTCCTTCTTCGTCGGTAACTTCGTTAACAACTATCTTCATAGCCTTCGGTTCCTTTGTAGGCTCGCCGGAAGCGTCCCATGTCATAGTACCGGTAACACCTGCAACCTCGATTTCGGTCATAGCTGCAACCATTGCGTCGCAAAGTTCAGAATGTCCGATTGAAGCGTCGGTGATACCTGCCTTTTCGATAGCCGCCTTTATAATGTACATTGCGTCATATGCGTCTGCCGCGAACTGGATAGGAGTTTCGCCGTTGAACATTTCCTTGTAAGCAGCGGTGAACTTCTGAGTTTTTTCGTCTTCTGCGTCAGCCGCAAAAGGAGTAAGAAGCATTACGCCTTCAGCGATAGCAACATTTTCGCCGAGCTGGTCGATAACGCCGTCAAGACCGTCGCATCCGAAATACTGCATATTTTCAAGAATTCCCTGTGCCTGAGTGAGGATAAGAGAAGCTTCCTGATAGTAAATAGGAAGGAATACGAGCTCTGCGCCGCTTTCCTTAATCTTGTTGAGCTGTACGGAGAAGTCGGTCTTTGAATCGGCAGAAAATGCTTCAGCCGCAACTATTTCAAGTCCGAGTTCCGCAGATTTTGAAGCGAATGTTTCGTAGATACCTGTTGAATAGATATCAGAGCTGTCGTATATTACAGCAACTTTAGAAGCGATGTTGTTTTCCTTGATATACTGTGCGGAAGCAGCTCCCTGGTTCGGGTCAGAGAAGCAAACTCTGAACGCATTGGGATTTGCTATACACTCTACCGCAGATCCGGAAGGAGTGAGCTGGAACACGTTGTCCTTAAAGGTTTCAGCGGCAACAGCTGTACAGGGAGCGGAAGTTACTGTTCCCATAAGAACCTGCATGCCTTCGTCCATAAGCGTATTATAAGCGCTTACTGCCTTTTCGGGGTTGTGCTCGTCGTCTTCAAACAGGAATTTTATCTGCATTCCGTTGATTCCGCCTGCCGCGTTTATCTCAGCTACCGCAAGCTCTGCACCGTTACGTACTGCTGTGCCGTATGATGCGGCACCGCCGGTTACAGGGCCTATTCCGCCGATAACGAGTTCAGCCGCGGAAGTATCGCCGGTGTTGTTTTCACCCTGGTTTTCATCAGACGGCTCGTTTGTATTATTGCAGGCTGCAAAAACAAATATCATTGCAACCGACAAAAGAACTGCCAAAAGTCTTTTCATAGTTAGTTTTCCTCCATATTAGTTTAGGTAGTGTCAAATTGACGCCCCGTTTTTTATTTTAACTATTGTTAAAACCTTGATTTTTCGGGAGGTTTTACGATTCTTGCATAAAAATATAGCAATAACCTCCCTTTTGCTGTATAATTGAGTTGCACACATCAATTAAATAAACAGTCCAAAAGGAGACTATTGCTATGAACTCAATTATACAATATTTACTTATTCAAAATCAATACCTTTTGCAAATAATTTCTTTTCTTTTTAAATTTATCTGCAAGTATATACCTCTCAGACAATGGATTTTTGATGATTCCAATTCGCCCGAGTATCAAAAATTTAAAGTTGATGAGCCACCTCTAATTAAGAAAGAGAAACTTCAGCCACAAGAACGATGGTACTACAAAGACTTTATTGCATACATAAAATGGAAATATGATGTTATTATTACTCCTGTAAAACGTCGTGGTGAATGCAATATTCCTGATGACTACATCTGTCCCCATTGCAGTGCTCCGAAGGCTTATCTTTACAGAAACAACGGTTCCAATGACCAAGTTCTCTGCAAGGTTTGCGGAAAATCTTCATCCACCTTTGTTCCTGACACTATTGCATTATTCTGTCCGCATTGCTCACATACCCTTGTAGCCAAGAAAGACCGGAAGTTTTTCAGAGTACACAAATGTGTTAATCCTAAATGTCCATACTATCTTAACAATCTTAAAAAGGTTGATAAAAAGCATCTTGCCGAGCCTTATGGTAAAAACAACTACAAACTCCACTATATCTACCGTGAATTTACTGTTGACTTTTTTGATATGGAGCTTTCATCTCTGCCAAAAAACTCATCTTCGCTTAAATTCTCAAAGCATAACGCACACATTATGTCCTTGTGCCTTACTCTGCATGTCAATTTAGGACTATCTCTCCGCAAAACTGCTCAGGCAATGAATGACCTTTACGGTATTAAAATTTCTCATCAGATGGTTGCCAATTACGCCCGAACTGCCGCACTTGTCATTAAACCTTTTGTTGACAACTACGATTATGAACCATCAAACACTCTTGTTGCAGATGAAACATATATTAAAATTCGTGGCATTAAAGGTTACATCTGGTTTATTATGGATGCGGTTTCCCGTTCCATTTTAGGCTATCAGGTTTCCGACAATCGTGGTGTCGGTCCTTGCATCCTTGCTATGCGTATGGCTTTCAGAGGTTTCAAAGACAAACTGCCTGAAAACTTTAAATTTATTGCTGACGGTTACAGTGCTTATCTTTTAGCTGCTCAACAGTTCTTTATCAAAAAAGGTAATGCTTTTAAATTTGATATTACTCAGGTTATCGGTCTCACCAATGATGACGCTGTATCTGCTGA
>QAKH01000055.1 GCA_003343885.1 Clostridiales bacterium
TGCCCGTTTGTGCGGCATAAACGCCACCGCACAAACTCAGAATAAAACATAAAATCAAGTTCTTTTACCCCGCTTTTCTCCGAAAGAAAAGCGGGCGGCTGAGAGCCGCTGCACCTTTCGCGCACTAACAAGTAAAAACAGCGAATAAATCTTTCGCGAGCCAATGCCCGTTTGCGCGGCATAAATTCAACCGTGCAAACTCGGAGAAAAACATAAATCAAGTTCTTTTCCGTTCCAAAAAGCTTAGGAAATGATGAATTTTTAAGCCGTTTACGGTTAAAAAAGAGGGAAAATCCTTGCCGGGGGCATTAGAAGACCAAACTATTTTTTTTACAGCCTGTGTCCTGAAAATCTTTCAGGTTGTTCGGCTGAATTGATTTACAGTTATGTTTGCAGGAGGAGATAATCATGCTGATAAAAAACGCATGCGTTGTAATGCCGGAAAAAGCTGAGATAAGCGATGTTCGCATAAGCGGCGAAAAAATCGAACAGATTGAGAAAAATTTGGATGCGTGTCCCGGTGAAGAGATATACGACGCCTCCGGGTGTTACTTGCTTGCCGGATTTATCGACTCGCACATGCACGGCGCAGTCGGACAGGTGTTTTCAAGCGAAGTGTGCGACGTAAAAGCGATATGCGAATATGAGGCGAGCGAAGGAGTAACGGCGGTTGCACCGACACTGCTTGCCATGAGCATAGAGGATATAAAAAAGGACGTAAAAGGAGTACTGCCTTACATAGATAAAGATACCGGCGGAGCAAAGCTTGTCGGCTTTCACTCCGAGGGACCTTTCCTGAATCCTGCCAAAAAGGGAGCTATGAATCCGGAGTCTATGTCGCTTCCGAGCATAGAACGCTTTGAGAGAATTTACGACGCGTGCGGCGGGAATCTGAAAATTATGACGATAGCTCCGGAAATGCCGGGAGCACTTGAAGTAATTTCTTTTGCCGCAGAAAAGGGCGTGGCGCTTTCCGCCGGGCATACCGACGCAAGCTTTGAGCAGATGAAAAATGCCATAGACGCCGGAGTTACACGCATGACTCATACGTTTAATGCGTGCCGTGCGTTCAACCACCGTGAGCCGGGCGTTCTGGGAGCGGCTTTGACAGACGACCGTATCACGTGCGAGGTGATATGTGATTTTGCTCACCTACACCCTGCGGCGGTTGAAATGATATACAAAATAAAGGGATGCGACAGATTTACCGCCATAAGCGATTCGGAGTTCGGCGCCGGTTTGCAGGCAGGACGGCTTGTGATAGACGGACTTGAGCGTGTTATTAAAGACGGGCTTGTGTGGCTCGGCGACGGAAAAACCATAGCCGGAGCGGCAAGCTCACTGCACAGAGCTTTTAAAAACCTGCTAAGCCTTGGCATACCGGTTTGCGAAGTGTCGCATATGCTTTCGGCAACGCCTGCAAAGGCGCTTAATATATTTGACGGCACGGGAAGTATCGAAAAAGGAAAGTGCGCCGATGTTTGCATAGTTAACTGCGATACGCTTGAAGTTGTGAAAACATATGTCGGAGGAAAAGCAGTATTATAAGCAGTATCCATATATAAAAACAAATTGCTGATATCAAGCCGTTGAATTGCTTACACAGGAGAAATAAATATGAACTATATTACTGAACCTCAAAAAAATATTCCTCTGCGCTATAAAGCCGATATTTTCGTAGCCGGCGGAAGCTGTACGGGAGTGTTTGCCGCGGTGCGTGCCGCAAGGCTCGGAGTTATGGTTAACCTCAATCAGCTCGGCGAAGCCGCCGGTACCGCCGCGTTTGTATCAGTAAACGAAAATAAAGCAGTCTTTGACCTTGACGGTACAAAAATAAGAAAGCTCTTGGCAAAAGGCGGCTCGGCTCTGTAATCTGTAACCGGCAAAAGCAATCCGGTTGCCTGCAAAAATACAAAAGCGGAATTCTCTTTGCAGAATAAATTGTTTTAAATGTTTGTCCTCTTGCCGTATTGCGGAAAGAGGACATTTTTTAAAGTGAAAAAGTTTAATAAATAAATGAAAAAGTTATAGAAAATATCAGCGCTTTAACCTATAATCATGACTGTTGAATGAAAAATTTAAATTTGTGCTATTTGTTGTAATATTATGGAGGTTTGTATGCATTTTAACGTAAAGGAAGAAATAATCGCTCTGACTCCGCAGTGGAAAGGCGAAAGATTTGATGACGGAAGACCGAAGGTCGCTGACAAATACCTTAAGGCTTTAAGACATCTTACTCTTGAAGAGGTTTGGAAACCGATATTTGTAAAAGGATACGAAAGCCAGTTTGAAGGACGGCTCAAAACGCTGCATGACGACGGCAGAAAGCTTATCGGCAGAGCCGTTACGGCAACATTTGCTCCCACACGTCCCGACCTTCACGAAACAATGTTTGCCATCGGCATGGAAGAGGGCAGAAAGGGAAACTATAATCAGTGGGTAATCGACAGCCTTGTCGAGGGAGACGTCGTTGTTGCCGATATGTATGACAAAATATACAAGGGCACGTTTTTGGGCGGCAACCTCACAACCGCTATAAAAACCAAAACAAAAACCGGCGGCGGCGTTATCTGGGGCGGCGTCAGGGATGTGGAGCAAATGAAAAAGGTCGAGGACGTGCAGGTGTATTTCAGAGGTATTGACCCGACTCCGATACGCGACTTCATAATGACCGGCTTCAACACTCCGACTCGAATTGGAAACGCAATAGTGTTACCCGGAGATATTGTTTTCGGAGCCGGCGGCGGCGTGCTGTTTATCCCATCTCATCTGGTTGCCGAAGTCGTTGACGGGGCTTCAAAAACACAGGTAAAGGACCTGTTCGGATTTGAAATGATAACTCAGAACAAGTTTACTACCGCGCAGATTGATAAAAACACATGGACAAAAGATATGCTCGATCTGCTCATGGATTTCATCGAAAAGGACGAGCGCGCGGCACAGTACAGAGGGCTTGACTGGTCGCAGGAATACGACCTTGCCATCAACGGCGACCCCAACGACACGCAGACGGCACTGTAAAATCCGCAAATTTTGCTCAAAAGCAGAAAGGAAGCAAACGACATGGCATCTACCTTTTATCAAACCACGGTTTATCAGATATTTTTACGTGCTTTCACAAAAGAAGGCACGATACGCGCCGCGGCAGAGCATTTAGCAGATATTGCGGCGCTCGGCGCAGAATATGTATATCTCTGCCCGGTATTTACTGCCGACGACAACGGGGATCAGGCATTTTGGAGTCCCCGTCAGAAGGCGTCGGGATTTAACAACCCCAAAAATCCCTACCGTATGAAGGATTATTTTTCGGTGGATCCCGAATACGGCACCGAGAAAGATTTAGCCGACTTTGTCCGCCGCGCCCACGAATTGAACATGAAAGTGCTGTTTGATCTCGTTTACTTTCACTGCGGACCGGACGCGGTATTTTTGAAAGAGCATCCCGATTTTATCCGCCGCAAGCCGGACGGCACGCCCGATTGCGGTGAATGGGCGTTTCCGCGCTTAAATTACGACGTTCCGGCACTGCGCGAATACTTATATGAAAACATGCTGTATTGGCTGAAAGTATGCGACATTGACGGCTATCGCTGCGATGTGGGAGGTTGCTGCCCGGCAGATTTCTGGCAAGAGGGCATCCGCCGCTGCCGCCGTATCAAGCCGGACTTCTTCATGATTGACGAGAGCGATCCCTATCCCGACACAGACGCCGGCTTTGACGCCTTTTACAACTTCCAATGGAGCGACACACTGCAAAAGGTTTTGCTGGAAAAGGAGGCGCCCGCTTCCCTGCTTGCCGAAGAACATCAAAAGGAGCTTCAAGCGGCGTCCTATCCGGCTCTCCGGCTTCACACGCATGACAATCACGACTATGCCAACGACTGTTTTGACACACGCTATGACCAAAATCCAGGCACGGACGGCGTAAACGCCGCGCTTGTCTTTGATGCCTTGATCGACGGCATCTTTTTCATCTATAACGGCGTCGAAGTGTGCGACACCAACCGCAACAGCATTTTTTACAGCCGCGCATATTCTGCCGGAAAGGACTGCACCGTGGCGTGGGACAGACGGAAACTGCCGTGCTCTGACGAGCGCCGTGCGCTGTTGACGCGGTTGATTGCTCTGCGCCGCGAGCTTCCGGCGCTTTCCGGAACGGCAACCGAAATGCTGTACGCCGATGATAAAGCCGTGGCATTCGCACGCGGCACGGGCGAAGAACGGATTGCCGTGGCTGTTAATTTCAAAGCGGAGCCTGCTGTTCTGCCGCTCGACTTTTCCGGCAGGGACGTACTGTTGAGCCACAGTTCCGCTCTCGATAAGCAGACACAACTCGGCGCCTACGGCTATGCCGTCGTAACATACAATTCATATTCCAAGTAAGCAATATAGAGTATTTAGGAGGAATCCAAAATGAGTGAAAGAAGAGAAAAAGTGCTTGCCGGTTTTGCCAAGCACAAGGATTTTATGGAGGATTACATTCAACACGGCATTGAAACCAACCGCAAGGGTTTCGGGCGCGTGATTGTAAAAAACGCCGACGGAAGTCCCGTTAAGGGCGCGAAAGTCGAACTTGTGCAGAAAACACACGATTTTAAATTCGGCTGCAACATCTTCATGCTTGACGAATTTGAAAACGAGGAAAAGAATAAAAAGTACCGTGAAATTTTTAAAAAATACTTCAACTATGCGACTGTGCCGTTTTACTGGAGCGACCTTGAACCGGAATACGGAAAGCCTCGTTACGAAAAAGACTCTCCAAAGGTATACCGCCGTCCGGCTCCCGACCTTTGCGTCGAATACTGTAAGTCGAACGGCTTACGTATGAAAGGGCACTGCCTTGCATATGACACCAGCTGTTTTCATCCGTCGTATCTTCCGAGAAACCCTCGTGAGGCAAAGAAACTGTATGACAAACACTTTGCCGAAATTGCCGCAAGATACGCCGATGTTATAGACGATTATGATATCACGAACGAGCTTCTCTGCCCGTCTGAGCTGGACGTGACAAAGCCTCCGCTTATAAGAGAGTACGATTATCTTGAGTGGGTATACGACCTCGGATACAAATATTTTCCGAATAATCTCAGATTTTTGAACGAAGCGGCTATGCTCGGCGACCAGTGGCTTAGAGCTAACCGCACACCGTATTACATGATGATAGAGCGGCATCTTGCAAAGGGCGGAAAATGCAATGCTATAAGCATGCAGGCGCACTCCTTTATCCGCCGTGAAGACGAGCATCAATATGCCCAAACACGCTACAATCCGCTTGTAACAGTAACCCAGATGAAGCTTTTCGCGGACTTCAGACTGCCCATGCAGATTTCCGAAGTAACCATCCCGGCTTACAGCAAGGAAAGCGACGACGAGGAAATTCAGGCTGAAATACTTACGAATATGTACAGAATGTGGTTTGCTTCCGCTTATATGGAAGGAATTGTCTACTGGAATCTTGTGGACGGTTACGCCGCATTTGCGCCGCAGGGCTCAATGGAGGGCGAAAACTATTACTGCGGCGGTCTTCTCCGTTACGATATGACGGAAAAGCCTGCGCTTAAAGCCTACAAAAACCTTATCGATTCATGGCATACAGAGCTTAGCTGTACTACCGACTGCGCCGGCGAAGCGGTGTTCAAGGGATTTTTCGGCGAATATGACGTAAAAGTCACAACAGAAAACGGCGAAAGCACTCACTCTGTTCACCTTGATAAATACTATGAAAGGCCGTTTGTCTTAACTGTTTAACTTTGTTTTATAAGCAGGGTTAAGTATATTATATAATAGTAACGTCAAGACAAACAAACGGAAGGATTACAATGGAAAAAATAAAAAAAGCGCTTGTAACCGGCGGCGGCAGAGGTATCGGAAGCGCCGTATCAAAGCTTCTTGCAAAAAACGGTTACGAGGTTTATGTCAATTTTGCCGGAAATACCGCTGCGGCTGAAAAGACGAAAAATGAAATAGAACAAAACGGAGGCACATGTTTCCTTGCGAAATGTGACCTGCGTGATGCCGACTGCGCCGAAAAGCTGTACGCTGTTACCGGGGATATAGATGTGCTTATACTCAACGCCTCAATACAGCACAGAAAAAAGTGGAACGAAATAACGCTCGATGAATATGACGACCAGATGAACTGCAACTTCCGTTCCTCGCTGTTACTTATCCAAAAGTACGCGCCGGGTATGCAAAAAGCAGGTTGGGGACGCATAATAACCGTGGGCAGTGTCCAGGAGAAAAAGCCTCACCCGGATATGCTTGTATATTCAAGCTCAAAGGCGGCGCTGACTCTCATGGCACAGTCGCTGTCTTTACAGCTTGCCGGTACGGGAGTTACCGTAAACAGCGTGGCGCCCGGAGTTGTAGCTACAGACAGAAACGCCGAGGTGCTTGCAGATGAGCAGTACAGAGAAACGGTGCTTTCAAAAATTCCGCTTGGATTCTGCGCCGAAGCCGAGGATGTAGCCGGAACGATATGTTTTCTGTGCTCGGACGAAGCAAAGTACATTACGGGACAAAACATATTCGTAGACGGCGGAATGTCGGTAAAATAAAGAATGTCAGTAAAATAAGGGAAATCAAGTTTTGTTTCTTTAAGCTAATCGCTGACAAAAAAACGGAGAAGATTACAATTCGTATCTTCTCCGTATATTTTTTATGCGCGTTACTCTTCAGCCGTTTTACAGTGTCGGCATGTGCGGTGCGGCATGAATCAGTCGTCAATATCTTTTTCGGATTTTATAACTTCTCCGGTTAAAGCGTCTATTTCGTATTCATACTCGTAAGCGCCATGCTTAAACTCAATCTCATACACAGCTTTGCCGTCGTCATAGTCGAACTCATTCTTGACGAACAGCACGTCGCTTTCCTTTACGCCTGCGTGGTTAAGAGCAGTCGCCTTTGCGGTGTCCTGTGAGATGTAGTTGTTTGCCGAGCCGGAATTACCTGAAGTATTGTTACCCGATGTGCTGTTTCCGGAGTTGCCGGAAGTGGAGCCGGTAGGTCTGTAATCGTCATCAATGTCTTTTTCGGATTTTAAAATAGCTCCGGTTGAAGCGTCGATCTCATAGTCGTACTCATATCCGCCGTACTTGAAGTCGATATCGTATACAGCTCTGCCATCGTCATAGTCAAACTCGTTCTTGACGAACTGCACGTCGCTTTCCTTTACTCCTGCGTGGTTAAGAGCGGTCGCCTTTGCGCTGTCCTGTGAGATGTAGTTGTTTGCCGAGCCGGAGTTACCGGAGACTGTGTTGCCTGAGGTACTGTTGCCTGAGTTTCCGGAAGCAGAGCCTGTCGGTCTGTAATCGTCGTCGAACTCTTTTTCGGATTTTATTATAGCTCCGGTTGAATCGTCGATCTCATAGTCGTACTCATATCTGCCGTACTTGAAATCGATATCGTATACAGCTCTTCCGTCGTCATAGTCGAACTCATTCTTGACGAACTGCACGTCGCTTTCCTTAACGCCTGCGTGGTTAAGAGCAGTCGCCTTTGCGGTATCCTGCGTGATATAATTATTTGTCGTGTTGGAGTTGCCCGAATTGGTGTTACCGGGTTTAGTTGTGTTGCCGTTGTAGTTATAGTCGTCGTCATACTCTTTTCCCGACTTTATTATATCTCCCGTGGTTGCATTTATTTCATAATCATATTCATATCCGTTGTATTTGAATTCAACCTCATACACCATTGTTCCGTCTTCAAAGTCAAGCTCTGTTTTTATCTGAAGCGCAGAGGATTTATTAACATTTGCGTGGTTAAGAGCGGTTTCGAGAGCCTTGTCTTCCCCGATATACGCTTTGGTGCTTGCCTTGCCGGTTGAGTCGATATTATCAGATGAATCAGCCAAAGTGCCGGTAGCGCTGAGAAGATTAAGTTCGTTTATGGAGAGCTTTGAAAGCTCCTCAAAGGAGTAAAGCTCGTTAGAGGACACTATTTGGCTTACAAGCTGAGCTTTGCCGGGAGTTATTCCGTAGGTATCGGCAAGAGTTTGAAGCTGTTTATCGGAAGTGATATTCTGAGTAATCACTGCGCCGTCAAAGGTATCGGAGCTAAGAATGGCGTTTATTTCCGCTGTGAGTTTTTCTCTTAACTCAGCGCCTTCTGTTTCATTTTTTGTATCAACGCTGATGAGAATTGAATTTGAAAGTTCATTTAAGTATCCGTTTCTGAGCATGGACCCGATAAGCGCATTGACGGTTATGTCAAGATCGCTTCCCGAAAAATCCATATCTCCGACAACTTTTTCGGCGTCGGCGTTTAACGGCAGTACTTTGAGTACTTTCTCTTTACTGTTTACCGTAATTTCTATGCTGGGATTGACATCCAGAGAAATGGTCGAGGACACTTTATAGTTTGCCGAGTAAACAAAATATGAGGCTGTTCCGGCAAGTACAATAACTACGGCAGCCGCGATAGATGCCGCCATTTTTACGAATTTATTCACGTGTTTGCTTTGATTCATATAAATCACCTTTTCTTTCTGACTTTCGCAGTCGGAGAGAATTGAGCCGAGCACATCGGGCGTTGCGGCGGAAAACGCTTTTTTGATTTTGAGGTCTGATTTTTCGAAATCAGTTTTACTGTTTTTCATTTTCCATCTCTCCTGTCGTTAAAATTTTTTGGAGTTTCTTTATAGCTCTGGAGTATTTAGAAAGAACAGTTGGCAAGGCAAGACCGGTGAATTTTGCTATTTCTCTGTGCTTAAATCCTGCGACTGCGTGAAGAACAACGATTTTCCTTTCTTCATCAGAAAGTACTGTCAAACATTCCCGTATTATAAGGCGATCTTCTCCGGAAAGCGAGTCGTTTGCGTCGAGGTATTTTTCAAAATCCTCTTCGGGAATGTCGGCGTTTCTTTTATTCTGCCTTAATTTCATAAGGCAAAGATTTTTCGCTATCGTCATAATCCATGCCATAGGCTTTCCGAGCGGTTTATACTCGGAGGCTGATGAATACACGGCGACAAAGCAGTCGTGCAGGATGTCCTGCGCATCGTGTGTGTTTTTTAAGACGGACAAAGAATACGCATACACAGCATTTTTTGTTTTCTCATACAGTGCCGCTAAGGCGGAGCTGTCTTTTTCGGCAATGCGTGCGATATAGCCTTCTAATTCCTTATCGGTATAGTCCGTCTGAAAATTATTTGCTGACGTCAGGCAAATAACAAACACGGTTTTCAGTCCTTTCGTATATATAATGCTTGAAAAAGTGATTTTATTGCATGGATAAAAAAATTTTTTTATTTTTTTGGACAGTCTGAGGTGCTGTGTACATACGTTTGCTCCATATAGATAGGATAGGTATGTACTTTTTTCGCTTGTACGAAAAAAGTACCAAAAAAGTACACGAAGGGCTTGCGAGCCCTCTCGACTCCCGGGGACGCCGTAAAACT
>QAKH01000091.1 GCA_003343885.1 Clostridiales bacterium
CACGAAGTTGCCCCCACTAGAACCTGAATCTAGCGCGTCTGCCAATTCCGCCATACCCGCAAATACTGCATCCTACGATGACAGCTTTTGTATTATACCATCTTTTGCGCAATTAGTCAATACTTTTTTTTTACATTTGTGTGAGATTGTAAAATACCACACCAAAAGTCAGTATTATTATTCGGAACATTTTAATTTTATTATCGTCTAAAATCACGAAAGGATAAAACTTATCCTAAATCAGGCGACAAAAGGAGTGCATAAAATGTATCAGATGAAAAGAAAACTTATAAACATGATTGTGAGCGGTGCTTTGGTTGTTTCACTCGGCGCTGTTGCGTTCGCTCAAGACAGCATGATAAATGTAATACAGCCTTACTCGGAAACAATTCAAAACGGAGAGGAGATCCCGGTTTTGCCGGCAAGCGTGCTTTATTACGGCAGTGTTTCTGAAATTTTGAGAGACGAGGACGGAACGATTACCGGACTGCGCATGGATTCCGAAAAATATGGGGAATATGTGATGAAGGTATCTGACATGACCGTTTGGATTGACAGTGGAGAACAAACCGCGTCGGATCCTTCGACACTTAAAGAAGGCGAGTCGGTTTATGTATTTCACTCAAGCGCTGCGTCTTTATCACTGCCGCCGCAGTCAAGCGCTATTGCCATTGTCCGCAACATACCGCAAGACGCCGGAAGTGCTATGTATCATGTAGTTGAGAGCGTGACTGCTGCAGAAGACGGAAGCATCAGTATAGTTACCGGTAACGGAGGACTGATTATTACGGCTGATCAGGAAACGCTTTTGAGAACGTATCTGACTAAAGATGTTTACAGCCTTGATGATATCAGTGAAGGAACCAGGATAATGGCATGGTATTCAGCAGTTGCAGAGTCATATCCGGCGCAGACTACCGCAAGCGCTGTTATGATCTTGCCGGGTGAGGCTGATACCGAAAGTGAAGAGCTTGAGGAAGGGCAGCGAATTACTATGAGTCTCGACGGAAAAGTCCCGAATATGGTGGGAAAATATGAAAATGGGACTGTTATGGTTCCGGTTGCCGCCGTGGCAAGAGCAATGGGCTTTGAAGCTTATTACACCGCTGACGAAAACGGACAGACAGTATCTGTTGAAAGCGATACTTTCGCAGTTCGTATGAATATTGAAAGTGAAACGATATTTGGCGTAACTAAAATCGAGGGAGCAGTGGGAATGACAGCTCCGGTGAAATATGATAAAATGCCGTATATCGTTGAACCAGGCACAACGTGGGCACCTGCGGAGATATTTGAAATGCTCGGAAAAAGCGTTACCCTTGACGGAACAAACTTGATAATTGAGTAATAGTTCGCTGGGTATTGCGAAAAATGATACAAAAAAAAGAGTACCGGAGCCGGGTTTAAACCGGTTCCGGTATTTTTTGTATAAATTGTACTGAAACGGTTGACATTTCCGACAGTTATGTGGTATACTTGACACGCTTATATGACAGACATAGAAATGTATTCTTAGGAACAATAGCTTCAAAATATATTTACAGTCCGACTTAAAGGAGATGGTTCTGTGAAAGCGGTAAGGTATACTACAAGCGAATTCGGAGAATTTGTACAGTATGAAATGTCGCAAGCGTTGAAAATGGAAGGAGCCTTTACAGCTGTTCCCATAAAGGAAAGCCTTAATGAAAATTTTTTCGGCATCGGCGTCGCTATAACGGGAAGTTCTTGCTATAACCTTTTCAAAATGCCAAAGCCGGATCGGTTACGTCTGCTTGAACACCTTTATTCCAAAAACGGCTTAGGAATGTCTGTCGGCAGGATTACAATCGGCTCAAGCGACTATTCGGCGGAACTTTATACATATGACGATACGGAAAACGATACAGAGCTTAAAGACTTTTCCATAAAACGCGATATGGAATACATCGTGCCCATAATTAAGGAGATTATCGGAATCAATCCGGATATTACTCTTTTCGCATCTCCATGGAGCCCGCCCGGATGGATGAAAACAGGCGGCTCCGTGTGCGGTGGTTATATGAGAAGAGAGTATGTGCCGTGTTATGCGAAATATATCGTCAGGTTTTTGAAGGCATATGAGGAGTGCGGAATAAAGATAGCGGCGGTTACTCCGCAAAATGAGCCGGAAACAAAACAGGACGGTAAAATGCCGGCATGCATATGGCATCCCGACATTGAGGCGTACTTTATAGAAACATTGCGTTCAGAGCTTGAGAATTGCGGCATGAAAACACAAATATGGATGTATGACCACAACTTCGATGGATGCAATAGGGTAGAGTGGACGCTTGAAAATCACCCGGGCTGCGCTGAAAGCTGCAGCGGAATCGCTTTTCATTATTATGGCGGAGGAATAGAACAGACGGCACATCTGAGGAAAGCATATCCAAATTTGACTTTACATATGACCGAGGGCGGACCGAGGCTTTACGATTGCTATGCCACCGATTGGTGTAAATGGGGAATAATGTTGGCAAAAGCATTGTCTTTGGGATATTCTTCGCTGACAGGCTGGAACCTTATGCTCGACGAAACAGGCGGCCCGAATATCGGCCCGTTTTTCTGCGGTGGGTTCGTTACACGTAACAGCCATGACGGCTCTTTAAGCTACAGCGGACAGTATAAGGCGTTCAGGCACTTTTCTCCATATATCACACCAGACACAAAAATATATGCCCTCGCCATAAACGATGATTTTGACAACATGTCGGCGTATCCGAATTTTGAAAAGCGTATTGAAGGGTGTTATCTTGAAAACGATAAGCTTCCGGACGCGCTTATTCTTGTAAACCCGAATAAGTCGAAAAAACAGGTGCAGTTTCTGCACGGCGGAAAATGGTGGTACTGCGAGCTTCTGCCTAATTCACTGTCAACCGTTTGTTTTGAAAAGTGAAGAGTTTTCTACGTTTATGGCGTATGCGGAGTGTTTCCATAACTACATTAAATTGCTTCTTGCAAAACATACAATGCTTTGAGCAAGGTCCTGGCGATAAATTATGCTGCTTTTGTTAAAGCTGTTTACCGTCACGCATCCGGCGCTCGCGGAAGAGTGTACATATTCTCCATCGCCTATGTAGATTGCCATGTGACCTTTGAAATAAATAAGATCTCCGGGCAGAAGATCGTCCATATCTATTTCGTGAACATACCTTTTGTCGGCAAAGGAATCACGCCAGATTTGTATGCCGCTTAGAAAATAAGCGGTAAAGCACAGGCCTGAGCAGTCAATTCCCGAAAAAGACCTGCCGCCCCAGCGATACGGAGTCCCAAGATATGACAGAGCGTCATCGCAAATGCTTTTTCGTATTTGTTCTTTTTCGCCCTCGTCAACTTGCGTTCGCAAAGCATAGCGCTTTACGGCGAAAGACGGCACAAAGCAACGGCAGCCTTTATGGAATATAGGGAAAAATCTTTCGCTTCCCGTGCAGACACGCTTTGCACGGACTACGCTTGCCCGTGAAAGAGTAAGTACCGGCCGGTATTTGTATACGCAGTCGATAAGGATATCACAGCATGAAGCAGTGATTATATAAGGTATAAGTCCGTCAGTATCGGAATTGTCGGGAAAACCGAGATATTTTTCGTGCAGATACCCGCTGTAACCGTAATCTGTTTCGCAGCGGTAGTAATTTCCGGAGCCGTTCTTGGCAGGAATCGGAGGAGATATTTTTCTGACGGTTGTTCCGTACAGCAGTTCATCTGAAACTTCAGACGCAATATCAGCTGAAGTATGCATAAAGACCGAAGGTAGATATATCCTGAAAAACTGTTTGGACATAAGACACTTCCTAAATGTGGTTTTTTCTTCAATATATGCAGGTGTTATGACGAATATTCCGCATGAGCAGACAATTGACAGCATATATACAGCATATATAAAAACATATTTCAATTATCATCGATATAATAAATTGTTATTTAACAGAGGAGTTGTAAGTATGAGTGACAGAAAATATGACGTAGCGGCATACATATGGCCGAGCTACACCGGCGATGAACCGAGAACAAGAATATTTTGGCCGGAAGGATACGGCGAATGGCAGACTGTAAAAGCCATGAAACCGTTTTATCCGGGACATACGTGGCCGAGAAAACCACGTTGGGGATATGTAAACGAGGCAGATCCGTTTGTAATGGAAATGGAAATTGAAGCCGCCGCGGCATACGGAGTAAACGTGTTTATTTATGACTGGTACTGGTTCGATAACCGTCCGTTTCTTGAGCAGTGCTTAAATAACGGCTACCTTAAGGCGAGAAATAACGACAAGGTTAAGTTTTATATCATGTGGGCAAATCATACCGCTACTTCAATATGGGATAAGAGAACAGCGGAAATGAACTTTCCTATATGGGACGGAGCTGTTGACAGAGCAGCTTTTGAAACTGTAGTTCACAGAACCATAGACAATTATTTTACACATCCGTCGTATTATAAAATTGACGGGAAACCAGTGTATATGATATATGACCTCGACAACCTTATACGAGGCCTTGGCGGCATTGAAAATACCAAAAAAGCTCTTGACTGGTTCCGTGAACAGACGGTAAAGGCAGGTTTTGCCGGACTTGAGCTTCAGCTTGCGGTGCGCAGTGAGCGTTCGATGAACGCAACCGGCTTTGACGCAAAATTCAGCGGCAATCTGACTGAAGCCGTGCATTACCTTGAATTTGACAGCCTTACACACTATCAGTTCGCACACTTTACTAACATGGGAAGAAAATATACCGATATATTAGTTGACGTAAAGAAAGAATGGGATTATATCGACAGTAATTTTAAAATGCCGTACTATCCGCATATTTCTGTCGGCTGGGACGCAAACCCGAGATATAATTCTTCCAGAGGGAACGTATGCGAAGAAAACACTCCGGATAACGTTAAAAAAGGCTTTGATATGGCTAAGGAGTATGTTGATACGCATAAAAATCTGAAAGCACCGCTTGTTACGGTGAACAGCTGGAACGAGTGGACTGAAACAAGCTATCTACAGCCGGATGATTTGTATGGATATGGGTATCTTGAGGCTGTAAAAGACTGTTTTTGTTAATCAGGTTAAAGCTCTTAAGAAGTAAATCTGAATAAACCTTTCGGCGAACGAAACTACTCTTCTCTTATAAAAAGAATTCCGCAATGAATTTCGGTAAAAATTCATTGCGGAAACGCTCAAACACCTGGCTTTGTGGAAGTAATTACCGTCAATATTTCCTTTGAAAAAGTGCTTAATGCGGTAAATTATCGAAACCAAAACGCCAACAGGGATAAACGAAGTAATTATATTGTCAAAGAATGAATTAAAATTTTATATATTCTTCGGGATCCACTGCTGCGCCATCTTTAGTCATTTCAAGATGAAGATGGTTTGCCTCAGCCGACTCACAAAGCGCCGTGTTTCCTACGCCGCCGAGTATTTCTCCGGTCATTACGCTTCTTCCTACAACAGTTTCAGCCGGAAGATCTGCGGATAAATTGCTGTATATCGAGCATACGCCGTCAGCATGTTCCACAACAACCGTTGTTCCGTACATATAATCCTCATAAATGTCGGATATAACGCCGTTTGTAACGGCTTTTACGGGTGTGCCTATATCGCAGGCTATATCAATGCCTGAGTGTGTTCTGTAATCATACATAGTCGCAGAATATACCGGAACATCAATCGAAAACTCTTTGCTTATATATCCCGAGCAAGGCTTAACATATCCGTCGTATCCGATTTCAAAGGTAGGTTCGCTCGGTTCTTCGCTTTCAGGCTTACTCTTGTCGGGTTCCTTATTTTCTTCTGTAACAGTGTTGTTTTCAGTTTTTCCGGTTTCGTCCGTCGCAGAGGATTCATCGGGCTCTGTTTCTGAATTCAAAGCGTTTTTGTCGGAAGAATTTTCACTGTTTCCGGATTCTGTGTTTTGGGAATTCTCCGACTTGTTCTCATTTTCATTTCCGGCAGGAGTATTTTTGTCCGTTTTATCTGTAACAGTCGCGTCAACACCTTGTTTTACATCAGAAACAGGGGTGTCGGCGGTAAAGTTGTTGATATCGGAGTTAATGTCATTACTTCCGCTTTCGGGCAGCTTCAAGTCAAAATTAGTTTCATTGGTGCCGTTGTTCAAATTGTTGTGCTGTAAAGAGTTGTCAGGCATCTCGTTTTCCTTATCTGAAAACGTAGAAGTAATTGTGCTTACGGTTACGGCAACAACCGTGACGGCGAGGGCAATGTACACTGCGCCGCTCACGAGCTGTTTTTTCAAATTTGTATTAGATTCACTTGTATTTTTCACAAAAAAACACCTCCGCATATATTCTTGCCGTAAAACGTGAATATATACGGAGGATTTGTTTTATAGACCGGGAAAAAGTGAAAGTTTATTTATAGTTTTCAAACAGTTTTTGTGAGTAAGAATATTCAAGAGGATTTGCCAAATCAACCGTTATCACAGAACTGTTGGCGCTATACTCGGAAAATTTGGATATCAGTTCAAAGTTATTTTTGAAATCAGCAACCGTAAAGTTGGTGTCACAACCGGAAAGAATTGTCGTTACACCGTCAATAAGTTTAGTAGAATCTATTTTTAATATCTGCTTGAGAGCTTCAGACACAAAATCAGCATGTAACTCTGCACGTGCAGCATTGTTGCGGCGTTCGTCGGTTGTGTACTCCGAGAATCTGAGGAGTCCGAGTATCTGGGAGCTTCCAAGTACCTGAGCGCCGGCTTTCAGACTTATTTCAGGATTTTGCGCAGTGCCTTTTCCGATATAGGTCATATCCTGGGGAACTGTGTAGTATAAACCACCCGTCATATCAAAGATTTTAAGTGCGTCAGCAGTGTCAAAAAAGGCGTAATAATCAATCTCCATACCGGTTATGGCGTGCATGGTGTCAACTATTCTTGTGTTTAGCTCGGTGCCGCGGTAAATTTTCGGAAAATCCTTTATGCGCACAGCTGTTTTTACGGTAGACTGCGTCGCAGGATCGGTGCTTGTCACCGTAACGCTCAAAAACGTCGGAACAGCCGCAACAACAAAACGCTTATTTTCCTTATCGGCTTTTATAAAAATCAATCCGTCAAGCTCACCGGAATCAGCATCATATCCTCCAACAACAGCAGTAAAGGTTTTAACCGTATCCTGGGGCAGATTACTTTCATCGTTTTTATTTTCTTCATTTTCGTTGTTTACGTCGCTGTTGTCGGGATCTGCCGGATTGCCGGACACTTCTATGTCTTTATCATTGTTAAAAAAAATCGGCGGGATAGTTGATGCTAAAATCCCGAATAAAACGAGTCCTGAGAAAAAAGCAATCAGAAAATTTCTCAAATTCTGCATTTTGTACGTATCCTTTCAGTTAGAAAAGCCTGTGTTTATAGGAAATCCTTTTTACGCATGTAAAAATCTTCAGCTTTGAGTTTCAATATCAGCAAAACAGAGTTACATACTGCCAGAATCTCTTTCATTAAGGCTTATCATATTTTTCAACAGCTATGATAAACGGCGCGTCAGGAGAGTTGACAAGGTGAAAATGCGTTACGCAGTAATATTTTTTATCGTACCCAGCAAGCATTTCAAGAAGCATATCTCCCTCGGTTCTGCCCTCGGAATGTCCGGGATAAACCGATACAACAAGTACTCCTCCCGGACGCAGCATTTTTATGGCGTCGCCTACGGCTTTAAGCGTGCTTTCATGCATTGTGTGTACCGTTTTGTCTCCTCCGGGACGGTATCCTAAATTGAACATGCCCGCCTGTATGGGCTCTTTTATATACTCTGCGGCGTTTGAATGGCTGTCAAGAATGAGCTTTACATTGTCAAGTCCTGCGGCTTTAAGTCTTGCCGCGGTATTTTCCAAAGCCTCCGGCTGAATATCAAATGCGTAAACCTTTCCTTCAGGCACGAGAGAGGCAAGATAAACCGTGTCATATCCGTTGCCCATGGTGAAATCGGCAAGGACGCCGTCCGGAGTAATATTTGCCTGACTTAAAAATTCTTTCGCAACATCGAGAAGCTGAAACATATGAGTGCAGTCCTTACTTTTACTTCATGTATACGACGCCGCTTATGAAACGAAAAAATAATCGCACGGCATCAAAACTCTATGCGGACATTATACCATTCATTTCACGTATAGTCAACCGAATTTTTATCTTTAAGGTTTATATTTGAAAAAGCGGGCAAAACTATTACAGTAAATAACTGTATTAAAATGAAGAAATGACCGGAGCGACGCCGTATGAAGAATAAGACGATTAAAAAGAACAGCAAAGCCTTTTATACAAGAAGAGCTTCAATGCTTTTTTGCTTGATGCTTGCCGCAGGAACGTTTTTAATAATCAAACTGTACGATTTGGCGATGTACGACAATACGTCAAAGCTTGTTCTGTCAGGTCAATATACAAGAAGCGTCGTTGCCGCGGAACATACAGGATTTATATATGACAGAAACGGAAAACTTATAACGCCGTCATCAAGCGGAGGCATAGCAATTGTGAATCCGGCTGGAAGCCGTGATAAAAATACCGCGGCGGTTTTCCTGGTAAAATACAGCTTGATGTCTTTTTCCGAGGTTATCTCAAAACTCAGTGTTCCGGAACCGTTTACCGTAACTCTTTCAGTCCTGCCGGAAGAATCCGCTCCGGACGGAGTATATGTGTATCCGCTTTACAGTGAAGAGAGCGGTACATTTTGCCGTCACTTGCTCGGATATAAAGATTCGGACGGTGTCGGTCGGGACGGAATATACCTTAAATACTGGCGCTTGTTGGCATCCAAGACCGGCAGACTTTCTTACAGCTTTCAGGCCGACGCATCCGGTACTATGTTTCACTCTGACGCCTTTTCCGTAAAAAATGACGGATATTCCGATAAATCGGGTATAGTTTTAAGTATTGACACGCAGATGCAGAAAGAGCTCGACGAGATATGCGACAACTATTTGGATATGGGCGCGGCGGTAGTGTGCAATCTGTCGGATTTCAGCATATGCGCACTTTCCTCAAGACCACTTTATGACAGTGAAGATATAGCCTCAAGCCTCGACTCGGACAGAGGGGAACTTATTAACCGGGCATTTTCGCTGTATACTCCTGGTTCCGTGTTTAAAACAGTAGTTGCGGCGGCGGCACTTGAATATGATGAAGAACTGTATAACTTTGAGTATGAGTGTACAGGAAGTACAAACGTGTCAGGAAAGATATTCAGGTGCCACGATTTGTCCGGACACGGAAAGCAGCCCATGAAGGAAGCATATGCAAATTCCTGCAATACCTATTTTATCGCGCTTGCCGAGCAAATAGGCTTGCATGCGATTTGTGAAACTGCAAGAAAAATGGGACTCGGAGAGGCGGTAATTCTTGATGGGCTGTACGTTAAGGGAGCGCTGATACCGGACGATACGCAAAAATATACGCCGGCATATCTTGCCAATATCTCCTTTGGACAGGGAGATTTAATGACAACGCCAATGGACATGCTAAGAGTTTTTGCTGTTTGCGCTACCGGAAGGGTGCGTGATTTTTCGCTTGTATCCGGTGTTTATGAGCAGGACGAAATGATATATTTTTCGGAAAAACTCTCTGAACCTGTGCTTTCCGATAACACGGTTAATAAGCTTTTGGATATGATGCGCTTCTGCGTTACCAACGGAACAGGATGGCAGGCACTGGCGGATAATGTAAATACCGGCGGAAAAACGGCAACGGCGCAGAGCGGACAGTATAAAAACGGCGAAGAAATACTTCATAGGTGGTTTGCCGGAGTGTTCCCGATTGAAAAACCGAAATATGCGATGGTTGTTCTTTGTGACGGCAACGGGGAAAACGAGGTCAATCCGGCGGTGATATTTTCAAAATTTGCGGACAGCGTTTATTCGGATGATTGACACATTCTGTACCTTGCAAAGCATAAAAAAAGTTCTTTTGCCCCGCTTTGCGGCGAAGCGCCGCTGCAATTTACGCGGGCGGCGAAGCGCCGCTGCAATTTACGCGGGCAAGCAAATGAAAATGACAAGTTTTATCCATCGCGAAAGCAAGCCCATTTGCACGGCATAAATTAACCGTGCAAACTCAGAGGAAAACACAAAAATCAAGTTCTGCGGCGAAGCGCCGCTGCAATTTTCGCGGACGAGCAAGCGAAAAAGACGTATTTTGTTTTTCGCGAAGGCGGTGTGACCGCCAGCAATATTCGCGAACAAGCAAGCGAAAATAACAAATTATATTTTTCGCGAAACTATGTGCGTTT
>QAKH01000064.1 GCA_003343885.1 Clostridiales bacterium
GTTTTGATGCAGAGAAACAAGGGATTTTTTGAAATCCTCGTCATATTTGGTATAATTGTTGTTACCCATTGTCTTTCCTCCTGTTTTTGTGTTTATTTTATTATATCATATTTTGCATCATTGTGTCTACTTTTTTAGTATAGCACCAATATATAATAATTATTTCAGAAGGCAATATGACAATGGCGCCATTACTGTTACAATAATAATTTTCTGAGGTGGTTTTATGAACAGTTTCAAAATCAGCCGTCCCGCAATACGTTTAATCCGTTTTCTTTTGCCGGCATGTATGATTATTTACGGTCTTATTTTGCAATCAAACGCTCAAAACCTCTCTCCCGCCATCACCGATAACCGCAATGCAAACAATTATATCGACTATGACGCTTCTACGGTAAAATCCTATCTTTACGCCGACGGTGACGGACTGCTCGTACGCGTTGAGTATGACAACGCCGGAAACATTATAGTTGAGAAATATGACGAGGACTTTAAGCTCGTATCGGCGTCGCTGATTCCGGTTGACGAAGGCTTTGAGCTTTGGGGAGGATTTTTTGCCGGGGAAGAAAATCTTTATGTAATACTCGGTTCCGAAAACGCAGAAGAAACTGACAGTAAGGAAGTTATACGCATAATTCAGTATGACAAGGACTGGAACAGGTTAAAATATACAGGCGTATTCAGCGCAAACACATTTACTCCGTTTGACTTCGGCTCGCTGAGATGCTGTGAGTACGACGGAATGTTATACATACTAACCTGTCACACCATGTATACTTCCTCGGACGGTCTTAACCATCAGGCTAACATGATGATTGCCGTAAATGAAAAAGACCTGCTTGTCACAGATATGCAGTGCGATGTAACTTACAGCACGCATGGATACATCAGCCACTCGTTCAACCAGTATATCATCGCTGACAGCGAAGGCAATCTGATTTCCCTCAATCACGGCGACATGTATCCGCGCGCCGCGGCGTTATTTAAATATCCGCTTAAAGCGGGCAGTGAGCAGCTTTTCGGAGAAGACGTTCTCGGGCACGGCATATCGTTTTATTTATGTGAATTTCCTATGGGACCTGTATATCAGGAAACCGGAGCTGCCTTAGGCGGGCTGGCGGAAACATCAAAATCATACATAACAGCGTACAATGATGATGAAAACGGAGGAAAGGACGATTCTGTCCCGAGAAATATTTTTATCAGCGTTACCGACAGGAACAACTTTTCGCAAAGCGGTACAAAAATAAAAAAAATTACCGACTATTCTTCCGGTCAAACTATAAGCGCCTGCACGCCGGTGCTTGTATCTGACGGAAAAAACGGCGGTTATATACTGTGGGCAAGCTCCGACATCGCAAAAAAGCACAGCATTGAATCAGTTATAACTTACGCGGCATTTGACAGTGACGGAAACGTGTCACAGCTTAAATCCGCAAAGGGAGCCGTTTCCGACTGTGCTCCTATAATCTGGAACGGCAATGTGGTCTGGTATGTGACAAACAATTCGGCGCCGGTGTTTTATACTCTGAACGATTCGGGTATTTCATCAGCCGGAGTATATTATCCGTTTGACGATGTTTCGCCTGACTCATGGTATTATGAATCCGTCCGATACGCCTACAGCGGCGGACTTATTCAGACTGACAAGCTTTTTTACCCCGAACATAACGCCGACAGAAGGACGGTTGTTTCAGCGCTGTATGCTATGGACAATGATACGGAAATCCCTGCCATGCACGGTTTTAATGACGTTTCTGCTTCAGACAGTTCTGCTGTTTCCTGGGCGAGCGCTAATGGGATTGTATTCGGAACAGATGAAAAACGCTTCGCGCCGTATGACAGCGTCACCCGTGAACAGCTTGCGGCATTTATGTACAGATATGCCGCTCTGAAAGGCTGCGACATATCAGCAAAAGCGTCTCTTGATAAATACATCGACGCAAATATGATAAGCGAATACGCTTTTCCCGCGATGCAATGGGCAAACGCCGCCGGGCTTATCATGGGCGACTCGGAAACCACGCTCAATCCGCTCGGGCACACGACGCGCGCTGAGCTTGCGGCTATTCTTATGCGCTTCAACGCTTACGTAAACGCATAGATAATAACCAAATATGCAAAGCAAGCTTTAACGCCTGAAGTATTTTTAAGTGTGCTCGCTAAATAAGTGTGCTCTCTAAAATAGATATTCCCTAACACAAAAGCCACAGTCCATAATACGAGCTGTGGTTTTTATGTATTTACTTAAAATTTATCATTCAGTCTGCGTACTCGTGAATTCCCGTAATTGAAAAGATAACCCACTCAGCAATATTTGTAGCGTGGTCCGCGATTCTTTCAAGATACTTCGCAATCATAAGCAGGTCGAGATATTCTTCCCCGTCTCCTCCTGCCGAGATAAGCTGTGTAAGTTCTCTTTTAACCTCGACAAACAGACCGTCAACGGTATCATCGCTGTTTATAACTACTCTTGCAAGCTCAAGGTCTTTCTTTACAAAGGCTTCGATGCTTAATCTTACCATCTTAACAGCAGATTCGCTCATCTCTTTTATATGTATATGCGTTTTTGTCTCACTTTTTCCGACGTACTCGGTTATTTCCGCAATATCAGACGCCTGATCGCCTATTCGCTCCATATCCGATATCATTTTAAGCGCGGAGGATATTACCCGCAAATCTCTTGCCACCGGCTGCTGTCTAAGTAACAGTTTCATGCACAGGTCTTCAATATCACGCTCTTTGCGGTCTATTTCATTGTCGTTTTCAAAAACTTCAGTGCGTTTTTCTGAATTATTTTCAAGAAATGCGCTCACTGCGAGCTCTATCGCCTTTTCACACTGCCTGCCCATCTCAATAAGCTCTCTATTCAGCACCTCAAGCTGTGTATCGAAATTATTTCTCATAATTATCAACCAAACCTTCCCGTTATATAGTCCTCGGTACGCTTATCTTCAGGCGTGGAGAACATTTTTTCAGTATCGGAGTACTCTATCACCTTTCCGAGCAGGAAAAATGCCGTTTGATCCGAAATACGCAGAGCCTGCTGCATGTTGTGGGTAACAATAACTATTGTATATTTACTCTTTAACTCCATTGCAAGATCCTCAATCTTGGAGGTCGATATAGGATCGAGCGCTGAAGTTGGTTCGTCCATGAGAAGTACTTCCGGATCTACCGCAAGGGCTCTTGCTATACATAGTCTTTGCTGTTGGCCTCCGCTCATTCCGAGCGCGTTTTTCTTCAGTCTGTCCTTGACCTCGTCCCAGATTGCCGCATCTTTAAGCGCCTTTTCCACAATTCCGTCAAGAACGGATTTTGACTTGATGCCATGAGTACGCGGACCGTAAGCTATGTTATCATAAATGCTCATGGGAAACGGATTCGGTTTCTGAAAAACCATTCCGACACGCTTTCTCAAAATATTTACGTTCATACCGTTGTAAATATCTTCTCCGTCAAGAGTTATACTGCCGGTTATTTTACAGCCGTCAACAAGATCATTCATTCTGTTAATTGATTTTAACAAGGTAGACTTTCCGCAGCCGGACGGCCCTATAAATGCCGTAATCTGCTTTTCGGGTATCATCAGCGAAACATCGCTCAAAGCGTGAAAATCCCCGTAATACAAATTAAGATTATTTATCTCAATCTTATATGCCATATTTTTATGACCGTACCTTTCGTGTTTTTCTTTTAAACTCAATACTTCTTTGTGAGCTTTTTCGCTACCGCATAAGACAGTGTATTTATTCCTACCACCATGACAAGCAGTACGACAGCTGTCGCATATGCTTCATTCGTGTGAAGACCTTCCGACAGAAGCGTATACATATGCACCGAAAGAGTGCTTGTGGAGGAAAACAAATCTTTGGGGATACTGGGAACCGTTCCGGCGGTATATATAAGTGCGGCGCTTTCGCCGGCAATTCTGCCTATCGCAAGTATGACTCCCGCTAAAATTCCGGGAACTGCGCTTGGCAGAACGATTTTAAATATTGTGCGAAGCTTGCCTGCGCCAAGGCCGTAAGAAGCTTCTCTGAATGAATCCGGAACTGATATGAGCGCCTCTTCTGTCGTCCTCATAATAAGCGGCAGAATCATGATTGCAAGCGTCATCGATCCGGCAAGCATGGAATAATCCCATTTAAGAGCAATTACAAAACATAAGAAGCCGAACAGTCCGTATACAATTGACGGGATGCCTGAAAGAGTCTCGGTAGTAAGTCTGATAAGAGAAACTATTTTAGAACCTTTTTTTGCGTACTCCGCCAAATAAATCGCGGAAAATATTCCGACAGGAACAGCTGCTATCAAGGAAATAAGTGTAATAAAAATAGTATTTATTATTGACGGAAGCATCGACACATTGTCAGGCGTATACTCAAGTGCAAATAGCTCAGGCTTTAGGTTAGGAATACCGTTAATCAGTATATAGCCTATCAGAAATACAAGTATTGCCACTGTAAACAGAGCTGATACCGCCAAAAAAGCCCTTAGTATGTATGACGACGTCATGCGTACTTTTTTCGAATGCAATTTGTCGTATGCTTTACGCATTTTCTGAGCCTTTTTCATTGCCCTGTCATTTTTATCGGGTGAAGCAGCCATGCTGGTTTGCTTTGTTGTTTCTTTATTCACAGCAGATCTCCCCTATTCTCATACTTTTTTCTTTATAAGCGAAAATGATATGTTTATTATAAGTATAAACACAAACAACACAACTGCTGTTGCGACAAGTGCCTGTCTGTGCAGTCCAAGATCTGCATACGCCATTTCAAGAACGATATTTGAAGTAAGTGTACGTATACCGTCTGTAATTTTCTCCGGCAGTACCGCCTGATTTCCGGCAATCATAACAACCGCCATGGTCTCGCCTATTGCACGGCCTATACCGAGTATAACGCCAGCAAACAGTCCCGATTTCGCCGCCGGAAGCTTTGCAAAAAACACGCTTTGCTCTTTTGTCGCCCCAAGCGCGAGAGAACCTTCGTAATATGATTCGGGAACCGCACGTATTGCGCTTTCCGCAACTCCTATAACGGTCGGCAATATCATTATACCGAGCATAAGCGAGGCAGTAACTATTCCTTTTCCGCTTGTACCTGTAAGCTTCTGCATAGCCGGGACAATAACAGTAAGGCCGAAAAAGCCGTACACAATAGACGGAATGCCTGCTAACAGCTCTGTCATGGGCTTTATGATTTTATACAGCCATGCCGGGCAAAAGCATGACAAAAACACTGCGCAGAAAATAGCGATAGGAACTCCGATTATAATTGCTCCCGCCGTTACGTATATACTGCCTACGATCATTGGAAATATTCCGAAACTGCCTTCAAGAGGTTTCCATACTCTGCCTCCAAGAAAGTTAAGCACGCCTATTTCTTTAAACGCCGGAAATGCGTTGACGAACATAAACAAGCATATTATTACAACAGCGGCTATTGAAACAAGTGCGCAAAGAGTAAACACAATGCGCATTATATTTTCTTTTATTTGGTTCATTTAACAACCATGCCTTTCATCAAACGAGTAAAGCTCATTTTAAAAATATCCGGATGAATGCGTTTTTCAAGCAAACACCCGGAAGCATTATTTAAAGATTATTTTGATTACTTAACGTCTGACCAGGAAGTAACTTCTCCGGTATATATATTCTTGATTTGCTCAGAAGTAAGGTCAGATACTTCGTTATCGTTGTTTACGATTACCGCAATTCCGTCAAGAGCTATAACTGTAGGAGTAAGGCCTGCGTTTATTTCATCTTCCTTGATTTCTCTTGAAGCCATTCCGATATCACATACACCCTCGATTGCGCTCTGAATACCTGCGCTTGAACCGCTCTGCTGAATTTCTATTGTTACATCAGGATTGAGTTCCTTATACGCTGCTGCGAGCTGTTCCATAAGAGGTGATACAGATGTTGAGCCGGCAAGAGTGATTTTTCCGGTAAGACCTGAGGGAGTATAGCTTTCTGTTGCGTCAAGTGCTATGTAATCCTCTGCAACTATTGCCTGACCGTCTGTGCTTAGAATAAAACTTATAAAATCTTTTGCCAAGTCGCTGAGGTCGTCTTTTGTTGCTATATTGAACGGACGTGATACTTTGTAGCTTCCGCTCTTTATATTGTCAACAGTAGCTTCAACGCCGTCAACATTTACTGCCTTTACGGAATCGTTCAAAGAACCGAGTGAAATATATCCGATAGCGTTTGCGTTTCCTGCAACGGTTGACATTACAACTGATGTGCTGTTGGATATCTCAGCTCTTTCGTACGTCATATCTTTGTCGTCCTGGAGTATACCCATAAGTTCAACAAAAGCGCTTCTTGTTCCGGAACCGTCTTCTCTTGATACTACCGTGATTGTGTCTGATCCGCTGTTACCGCAGGACGCAAGTGCCGCGGCAGTAATTACTGCGCCTAAAATCAAAGCAAAAATTCTTTTCATGTTAAAATCTCCTTTTCTCTTTTTGTCGACACAATAATACTTTTGTTTTGTAAAATCTAAAATCTCTGATAAGTAAAATCATCGTAAAAATAAATATCTGACTTTTTTACATTTACTTATACTTTTCACCGCAATATTGTGTTAATAATTCGCAATATTGTTCATTGCTTTTGTATACTGATTTTTGTATAATAATAATGAAATACTTGTATAAGGAGAAATACAGCAGATGAAAAGAATACTTTGCTTCATCATTTCAATCGTTGTTTTAGCTATGATATCAGCGTGCGATGATAAAGATGTTTTGAAACAGCAGGATCCGGAAAGCGAACAAATATCTGACAATCAAAACGGCAGCGCTTCAAGCGATGACAACGAGGAAATCGACTATACCTCGGATTTGTCAAAAGAAAAATACGATGGATACAACTACAGAATACTTGTTCGCAAGGACTCTCTTTCAGACCAATATCTTGAAAACGACTCTGACGACTTGGTTGAAAGCGCAACGTTTCGCCGCAACAAGCTGATTGAGCAAATGTATGGCATCACCATAACCGCATCGGAATCCTCAAGCAACAACTACGATATTGATGCGTTAAATTCTATTCTTGCCGGAGATGACGCATATGATCTGGTGTTTACACATGCCAGAGCCGCCTTTGTATACGCCGTTCAAGGCGCTGCCTATAACTTCCGGGATATTGAGTCAATACACCTTGACAAGCCCTGGTGGACAAAGGACGTAGTTGAAAGCTGTACTCTCAACGGCAAGCTTTACGTTCTTGACGGAGATATTTCTTCCAAAGGCCTTGGTGCAACTATGTGTATGGTATTCAACAAGAGAATCTTTGACGAACTCGGTTTTGATTATCCATACAAGCTTGTAAAGGAAGGCGATTGGACATTTGACGAGTTTGCGTATACAGTAAAAAAAGGAGCTAAGGATCTCAACGGAGATGGTATCATTGAGCCTGAGTTTGACCAACTTGGCTACTCTTCGTCACAGTGGGAAGCTCCGATGAACATAATTTATACCGGCGGTCAAAAAATATATGATAAAGATGAAAACGGGGATCTTCAATTAACCCTATATTCAAACAAAACGGTTGAAATATATGACGAATTTTTCAGTTTGATGGATAACAAAGCTTGTTATCTCGGCACAGAAAAATCCACTTACAATGGACCGGATCTCTTCAATGACGGACGTGCCATGATAGCCGACAGCGAGCTGCGTCACGCACAGACGCTGCGTAATCTCGACGATGATTTCGGCATTATTCCGTATCCTAAATTCGACGAGGACGATGAGTATGCTACTGCAGTTAACGCCGGTTCACATATGATATTTATTCCGATTACCGTTGAAGATGTTGAGCGCACCGGCGCTATCACAGAAGCACTTTGTGCTATCGGTTCCCGCGATGTAATCCCGGCGTTTTACGAAAAATCCCTAAAAACCAAGTATACCCGTGACGAAGAATCCGAAGAAATGATCGACATCATACGTGACAGCGTTGTATTCGACCTCGGTTATGTTATTCACGGCACTTTCTCATCCTGCGGCAAAGATCTTGCGGTAAGTACAACGCACGATTTCGCATCATACTACGCCGCCGGAGAAACTGCTGCAAAGATAAATCTTGAGGAATTCTACGAAAATTACGGCGGAGTATCAAAAGAGGACTAAATTACTTATACGAGTTTTACGTTTATAGAACGAGTGATACAGAAAAGGGGCTGTTTAAAAAGCCCGTAAAAAACGAAAAGGATCTCAAAACGAGGTCCTTTTTTGTAATGTTGTGAAAAAACATTGAATTTTGGGTATAAAAACTAAACTCATATTAAAATGAGCAAATTTTGAAATATTTTCATTAAAAGTTATGCAGCTAACAACCGTTTTTGCTTTTTTAAATGGAATTTGTAAAGGTTAAAACCAATACAAATTGCCGTAAATTCAAAAATTACGGACTTTAAGCCCCTTCTTCGTATTCTCTTGTACTGTCTGTCCCACTTGATTATTCCATAAGTGCCTTCCGCTTGTATACACCGATTTGCTCTTAGCAACAAACCATGAGTGGAAGATAAATTGTCAAGAACTTCTTTGTGAATGGAAGTCAGTTCTTCATTCATCCTGATAGTTCTGTTGCTGTTTCCTTTTTTACACTTGTCGGCATAAGGACAATCATTGCAATCCTCGCATTGATAAAATTCCTCTGTTCTGCCGTATTTGTTGCCTTTTACGGCTCTGTCATACAAATACTCAAACTTTCTTCCGTTAGGACAAATCAGATTACCATCTGCATCTCTTTGAAAATTAACGGCTCTGAACGGATCTTCTCTGTATTTCTTGTCCGTTGTTTCTTTTTTGAACATAGTAAACTTCATATATTTTTCCATACCATGCTGTTCACAATACAGATAATTGTTGTAACTTCCGTAACCTGCATCAGCTACCGGATAACAAGGATAAAAGCCGTAAGTACAGTTGAATTTTTCCATCAGAGGTACAAAGCATTCCATATCCGAGGCATATTGCTTAATATCCATTACTGCTATGTACTCATCGCATATTCCAAGCTGAACATTGTATGCAGGCAGTAATTGGTCGTTTCCCATGTAATCTCTTTTGATTCTCATGAACGTAGCATCATTGTCAGTCTTTGAATAGCTGTTTCTCTCATCACCGCATATTCT
>QAKH01000035.1 GCA_003343885.1 Clostridiales bacterium
TCGAACCCCTGACCTTTTGGTTCGTAGCCAAACACTCTATCCAGCTGAGCTAGCAGCGCATATCATCTCCCGGACAGCTTTATAATGATAGCACAAAAAGTATGATTTGTCAATAGGTTTTTACAATAACTTGGCTTTTTATGTAAAAAAGTTTTTTGAAAAAATGATTATAGCTTTGATTAAATTTATTACATAAACTCTGATCTAAGAAAGAATATATTTGTGAAAAACTAAAAGTCTGCGGAAACGCCAATAAACGGCTGCCGCAGACTTTTCAAAATTAACGGGTGATGCCCTTATAATACCAAACTTAATATCTAATTAAACTTAATATCTACTATAAATTATTGTTTTGACAGTATTCTTTCAATGATAACTGCGGCTTCTTCTCTTGTTATAAAATCCCTGTACCTCTTGTTTCCGTCGGGATCACCAAGAAATATCCCTTTTGATTCGCAAAATTCTCTTGCTTCCTTCGACCATTCGTGCGGTAAAAGTTCTGCGCGCCTTTTCAAATAGTCGTTCATCATGGCGTCGAATTTTTCTTTAGTCATATCGCCGTCCTCCTCGTCCTGTACGTTCGGATTGTAGTAGTATATGCCCACTTTGTTCGGAAGTCCGGTAAAGGCGCAAATATCAAGACTCTCAGACGAAGTACCAGGAACGCGCAGTTCAAGGTGAGTGTGCGCCCCAAAGGAATTTCCCGTATTTCCCATAACTCCTATGGGTTCTCCTTTCGAGATATACTGTTCGCTTGATATCATAAAATTTTTTAAATGCATATAAAAAACACGCCTGCCGTCGTCCATGGTTATAACAATATAATTGCCGGCGCCGTTGGCCTGAAAGGCAGTGCGCGCCTTGCCGGCAGAAACTGCATAAACAACCGTGTCCTCAAGTCCGACAAGATCGATGCCCTTGTGAAATTCCCGCACTCCGTTTATTATCCTCTCCCCATAGGGACTTGTTACCCTGAAGGTACCTTTAAAACAGCTTATCATGCTGTATCCCTCCGAAAAAAGTTGTCACATGTCCGGTGAAAAGACATGTTTCCCCTGACCGGGCAAGCCATTGTCAGGGGATTTGTAATCAACGGACATGTAGAAAACTTGGCAGAATGTATGTAAAAATTTGTATTTTTAAATTTAAGCTCCGAAGCAGGGGATGATAATGGTTTTTCTGCCTGAAATATTTTCCGACTCAAGGTTGTTGGCTTTTTTTAACTCCTCTCGGGAAACTTCGTATTTTTTTGAAATATCCCAAAGAGTTTCGGACCCGGACGGATAGCAGATGATGTACTCCGATTTGCATTGCGGCTTCGGAGAGTCGTAATGAACGTCTGCGCCTACTATTGCGTCAACACGGCATTTTTCTAAAATTATACCGTCGGTTTCAGCGTCAGCGTCAAGCAGAATCTGTCCGTCGCGAAGTGTTGCAAAGCAGGATGCCACCTGTGTGTTGAGAAGATAACGCTTGTCGGGTGAAGCGTCGCGGACGCTTTCGATTGGCAGATGAACTCCGAAAACGCTCTGCATGCACTCGGGTTCTCCCTTTTCATCAGTGCCGCTTATCCATACGCAGGCTTTTCCGTTCGCAAATAGCTTGGAGTCTGATATTTCGGTTGACGTGATGTTTAAAAGCATAGCCGCGTCGTTTATCTCGGCAAGTCCGGTTCGGTCGGCGCTCAAATTCTCGCTTATGCGTACCCCGTCCTTTATTTTTCCTGATAAGCGTTCAAAGGAACAGGAATCTTTTACGAAATCACATTCGTAAGTCGGGCAGAATCCGTCGTCAAAATACTCGAATTCGGTTTCATCAAAAACGTCGAAGCAGGCGCTGTATGTGATAGTGGTGTTGATAATGCGGTTTTCTCCATATGGGTCGAATGAAGAGCCGGTTTCAATGTTGCATACGGTTATTTTTCCTGTCGCACTCATTCCGTGCTTTAGTCTTTCGTCTGTTATCTCTCCGGAAAACGGAAACTCCTTGACGAGATTTACATACTCAGCGCCGGCTCCTTCGCCGGTTCCTTCAGCCCTGTAAGTGCATTTGAAAATAGCGCTTCCGGTATATTTGAGCACCTCGTCTTCGGTTACTATATCATTTAAAAGTAAAACAGCATTACTGTCGCAAATTTCCGCAATCGGTGACATAGATGCGTCAAGAGTAATGTCTTCATGGATTTCAGTCGGAGATGTGCAAAGCTTGACATGCAAAGCGCAGGAACTGTACTGAGGGCGCATTTCGGCGTCGCCGACGCTTTCGGGATTGAATAAAGGATGCTCCGAGCAGTCAAAAACGCACACTCCTACCGACATGTTAATTTTAAATTCCATGCTTCTGTTTCCTTTTGGCTTAAAAGTGAGAGCAACCGGAAAAGCGGAGGCTTCAGTCAGCAGATTATCTTTTTCTTCCGGCGACGGTGAAAAATCAAAGCATTGTTGAAAATCAAACGGAAACGAAACAAATTTTACCACTCCGCCCGGTTCGGTTAGATAATTTGCCCGCACGCAGATTTTAACGTCAACACAAATTTTACCGTTTTGCTCGGAGGAAGTGACCTCGTTGACAAGAGCATCCGCCTTAATAATTTTTTGTATGTTCGGATAATGCTCCGCAAGAGGAGCTTCAAAGGTTTCGGATACCTCTTTTCGTTCGGAAAAAATCAGATTACAAACCGGTATGGTGTATTTGTCCATAAAAATTACTCCTTTGCATATCATTTTCTTTTGTTAATGTATATGCAAAGGGTGGAGGAGGTATTCTTACTTTTTTTCTCTCAAAAAAAGCTTAAGAAAAGGTTTTAGAATTTTGGGAGGCTTTATCAGAACGATTTTCATGGAATTCATCCTTTCGGGTATAAATGTTTAATGTTTTTATGCCGTAATTTTATGGAAAAGTTAGGGAGTCAGCATTTGAGCGCAAGAAAACCTGCAAGTACCAGCAGCGCAGCCTCAATACAGACAAGTATAATAGGCGGAAGAAAGCTCGCGATAAGTATTCCAAGTCCAACACAAAGTACACACGCCCCGATAAGTGCGGTAAATCTTCTCATTTGAGGCACTCCTTTACCGTTTTCTGTACGCTACAGTATATGCCTAAACATTTTTGATTGACACAATTTTTGAAGAATATTTGTGTTTTAGGTAAGAAAATCACATAAGTTATTTTTTTATGTTGACAAAGTCATGTTTCAGGACTTATTATAAGAGTGTAAGACAATCAAATATTTTGACTTTTCCGGAGGTTTTGAATATGTTCATAGGAATAGATATCGGCGGATCCAAGTGCGCAGTGGTAAAGGGAGAAACGGATGACACCGGAAATATTAAAATAACGGCGAAAGTAAAGGCTGACACTAAAACTCTTAATCCTGATACGGCTCTTGAGTTTTTTGCAAACACTGTAAAGGATATGTGCGTATCAGGGGAAAAACCGGAAGCCGTTGGTATAAGCTGCGGAGGTCCTCTTGACAGCAGGGAAGGCATTATTATGTCGCCGCCGAATTTGCCCGGGTGGGACGATGTGCACATAGTAAATTATATGACGGAAGCCCTTGATGTGCCGGCGTTTCTTGAAAATGACGCAAATGCGTGCGCTCTTGCCGAATGGAAATACGGAGCGGGGAAAGGAACAAAAAATATGATTTTCCTGACCTTCGGAACAGGGCTCGGCGCAGGTATTATTCTCGACGGAAAACTGTACGGCGGTACAAACGGAATGGCTGGCGAAGTCGGGCACATAAGATTAAGCGCACACGGACCGGCAGGTTACGGTAAGTGCGGCTCATTTGAAGGATTTTGCAGCGGAGGCGGCATAGCTTCACTTGCGTCGGAAATGGCAAGGGAGGCAATGCAGAGAGGTATTTTGCCGTCATACTGTATAAAGGAAAACGGAAAAAGCGCCGAAATAACGGCAAAATCAGTGGCGCAGGCTGCCCGTGACGGAGATGAGACGGCTCTTAAGGTGTACAGAATTTGCGGAGAAAAATTAGGAGAGGGACTTTCAATACTTATAGACGTACTGAATCCGGAGGTTATAGTAATAGGCAGTATTTTTGCAAAAAGCAGGGATTTGTTATGGAAACACGCTCGCAAAGTCATAACTGCCGAGGCGCTGACTCAGAGTATCAGCGTATGCCGTGTGGTACCGGCAAAGCTCGGCGACTCGATAGGCGACTATGCAGCACTTGCTATTGCGCATACGCACACGGAACAAAAATAAAATCGTTTTCTGCTTTTAATTTCAGATTATTATTAAGGATAGGTGAATAAAAATTATGGAATCTTTGCTCAGAAGATACCCGGAGTTGTCGGAATGCAGACAAGATATTGAAAAAGCGCTCGATATACTTATAAAAACCGCAAAAAGCCATGGGAAAATACTTTTATGCGGCAACGGAGGAAGCTGTGCCGACTGCGACCACATAACAGGCGAGCTGATGAAAGGCTTTATGCTGAAAAGAAAACTTTCCGAAAAAGACAGACTCTCACTCGCTAAGGCGGGAGGTGAACATTTTGCCGACCTGCTCCAGTACGGCATACCGGCGATAAATCTTTGCGCGCAGAACGCTGTCAATACAGCTTTTGTAAATGATGTGTCGGCAGAAGCGGTCTACGCTCAAATGATGTATGCCTATGCGAAAGAGAACGACTGCGCCGTGTGCATTTCGACTTCGGGAAATTCAGCCAATGTCGTAAACGCCGCGATTGCCGCAAAGGCAAAATCAATTCCCGTTATCTCGCTTACCGGCAAGGACGGCGGAAAATTAAAAGATTTCAGCGACGTTGTGATAAAAGTCCCCGAAACGGAAACCTATAAGATTCAGGAACTTCACCTGCCGGTTTATCACTTTTTGTGCGCCGCACTCGAAAGTGAAATGTTCGGAGATTAAAGAGGTATGTTTGAAATTGAAATTCATATTCGTATTTGAAATATTTGAAGTACCTTTACCGGAATGACGTATTCGCAAATGAAAATATTTTATGAATATTTAAAGCGGTCACTTGCAATGCTAAATATATAAGCTATAATAACATGCGGGAATGAGGTTCTCCCGGAGGCGAATGCCTTAAACCGCTTTTTAGCTGATGACTTCTGTAATTTCTATTGCAGAAAACATCAGCTTTTTGCGTATTTTGGGAGGTATTTTAATGCTGACATCTTTAGCGTACATTTTTCTTGCAGGACTTGCCGCCGCGGCAGTATGCCGGTTAGTAAAACTGCCTCGGATAATAGGTATGCTGACAGTCGGGGTGATTTTGGGACCGCATGTACTAAATGTCATCGACGGAATACTAGACATTTCAGCGGATTTAAGACAAATGGCGCTTATTATTATTTTGATAAAAGCCGGACTGTCTTTGAATCTTGCAGACTTGAAAAAGGTCGGGCGGCCGGCACTTCTTATGTCTTTTTTGCCGGCTGTTTTTGAGATTGCGGCTTTTGTTCTGTTCGCTCCGTATGTGCTTGGCGTAACTGTGCTTGAAGCGGCAATCATGGGAGCGGTTCTCGGTGCTGTGTCGCCGGCTGTGGTCGTGCCGAAAATGGTGAGCCTTATAGAGAAAGGTCTCGGAAATGATAAAAAAATTCCTCAGCTGATTCTTGCAGGAGCATCTCTTGACGATGTGTTCGTAATTGTGCTGTTCAGCTCTTTTGTCGGAATGGCGCAGGGAAAAGGCGCAAGCGCAGGGGATTTTATAAATATTCCCGTTTCGGTATTTACCGGGGTACTCCTCGGAGCCGCTGTGGGATTTGTGCTTGCACTGTTCTTTGAAAAGGCGTATTCGCACGGAAATTACGTGAGAAACAGTACAAAGGTTTTGGTAATCTTAGGTATTGCATTCCTATTAAACGGATGCGAAGATATGCTCAAAGGCAGGATAGCGTTATCCGGACTTTTGGCGTTAATGAGCGTGGCTTGCATATTGAAGACAAAGCTTGACAGAAAAGTGTCAAAAAGAATTTCGGAAAAATTCGGAAAGCTTTGAATAGGCGCAGAGGCAGTGCTATTTGTTCTTGTCGGCGCAGAAGTCGATATAAGGTGTGTGCTAAAGGCAGGGGCGGCGGCAATAAGTTCGGTTCCGCTTGCACTCGGACTTCCATGCGGAAGCACAGTTCTGCCGGCAGAGGTTTTAAAATGCTTATCACGGTGCCTTTGGGCGCAATTGGTATAAATCGTACATGCAGAAAGTTTATCAAAAGAACATCAAATGTTTAGATTAAGAAACTAAATATACAAAAAATTGTTGTAAATTTGTTTACAGTTATTTTGATATTTATTATTGAATTGATTGGAATTTGTGTGATATAATCCATACCGTTAAAATGCTTAGACGAAATTATGTTTGTCACTTTAGCACTTACAGAGAGTCGGCGTTTGGTGTGAGCCGATAACGTGCGTGACAGGCAGTCTCATTTCCGAGCAGGGTTTCCCAACGAGCCGGCGGTTATTTCGGCATCAAGTAAGAAGCTCCGGATCCCGCCGTTATACGGGCAGGACTTGTTGGAGTCCGGATGAGAGGCTATTTTTTACGGCAATTAGGGTGGTACCGCAGATTGTTTCAGATTTGTCCCTGAGGATTTCCTCGGGGACTTTTTTTGTTTAGTAAAAAAGAAAAAATATATATCAAGTATGAGGAGTAATCAAAGATGAAAAAATTGTTTGTTTCCGACATGACGCTTTCACAGGTGTCCGGTTCACACGGACTCACCTTCAAAGAGAGAATAGAGATAGCCAAGCTTTTGGATAAGCTTAAGTTATCGGTAATAGAGCTTGCACCTGTTGAAGACGTAAAAGCCGATACGGTTTTGGTAAAGACAATTGCTACTTGTGTAAAGAACAGCATACTTGCTATCCCTGCCGCTATGACGGAAACCGGCTGTGCCGACGCATGGAACGCAGTCAAAAACGCTGTACATCCGAGAATTCAGATATCTTTTCCGATGTCTACCGTGCAGATGGAATATGTGTGTCATAAGAAGCCTGCTCAGGTGCTTGAAATGATAAGCGAAGCCGTTAAAAACGCAAAAACGTTTTGCGAAGATGTTGAGTTTGTTGCGTCCGATGCTACAAGGAGCGAATCTGAATTTCTCAAGGAAGCAATAGAAAGAGCGATAGAAGCAGGAGCCGGAACGGTTACAATATGTGATACAGCCGGTGAAATGATACCGGACGAGTTTATAGCGTTTCTTGATAAGGTATATGAAGCGGTGCCGAAGCTTAAGGACGTGCGTGTGGCAATAAGCGCTTCAAATGAACTTGGCATGGCTACCGCGACAGTTTTGTCGGCTATAAGATACGGCGTTGACGAAATAAAGACGGCGTGCTGTAAAACGAATACCGTGTCGCTTGAGTCTGTTATGAAGATAATACGTGCCCGCGGAAACACAATCGGCGTCGAGTCTGACGTAAGCGTAACCGAGTTCCAGCGCTCATCAAAGCAGATTTGCCGTATTTGCAGCGGCATGGGTATATCCGCCGGAGCCGCAGGCGACAGCGACGAGTCTGATTCGTCAAGCCTCACGCTCAACGCCTTTACCGATATGGATACAGTTTCTAAGGTTGTCGCATCTCTCGGATATGACCTTTCTGCGGAAGATATGGCAAGAGTATATGATGAGTTTAAGAGAACGGCTGAGAAAAAAGATATAAATACAAGAGAGCTTGAAGCTATTGTTGCCAGCAGCGCAATGCAGGTTCCGGCGGCTTATAAGGTAGTGTCATACGTTATAAACAGCGGAAACGTGATATCGTCCACAGCAAATATTACTCTTGAAAAAGATGAAAAAACTCTTTCGGGAGTGTCAATAGGCGACGGCCCCATAGATGCAGCGTTCCTTGCAATCGAGCAGATTATCGGTCACCACTATGAGCTTGACGATTTTCAGATTCAGTCGGTTACCGAAGGCAGAGAAGCAATAGGTTCCGCACTTGTAAAACTTCGTGCCGACGGAAAGGTTTATTCCGGTAACGGTGTTTCCACCGATATTATAGGAGCAAGCATACGTGCATACGTCAATGCCCTGAATAAAATCGTTTACGAGCAAACCGTCTGAACGGCAAAAGAACATACTGCGAATACTGCTATGAAAGGAACGAGTGAATATGAAATTATCCTTTTCGACAAAAGGTTGGAATTTTAAGGAATTTGACGAATATATAGCCGCAGCGGTAGAATACGGCTTTTCCGGAATTGAGCTTACAAATATTGAAGAGTCCGGCTTTGCCTCAAAGGGCGGTCCGCTCGATAAATATAACTGTTCGGCTACGGCGCACAAGCTGTACGAAGCTTCTATTAAACTCCCTTGTATAGATTCGGCTTGCGATATATCCGGAGAAGATAAGGAGAAGATGACAAGGGAACTTACTTCTTGCATTGAGATAGCTAAAAATTTCAGAGTCCCTTACGTAAGAGTTTACGCTAAAAGTCCTGATACAAGCGTAGAACAGGCAATCGAAAACCTTAAGGACCTTGTGGATATAGCCGCAAAAGCTGACGTGGTACTGCTTATCGAAACGGTAGGCGTGTTTGCCGACACCGAAAAACTCCGTGAAGTGCTCAACTTTTTCGCATGTGACAGCATAGGAGCGCTTTGGGACGTTTACCATACCTGCTTTACAGGCAAGGAGGATCCCGAAAAGTCCATACAGAATATGGGCGCCGGCGTAAAGCACGTACATATTAAGGACGCCGTCGTTTCTGAGGACGGCACTCCTGAGTACGTACTCATGGGAGAGGGAGATCTTCCTTTCCACGACATACTGCGTGCTTTGTCTTCGGTAAACTACGACGGCTTTATCAGCCTTGAGTGGGATCCCGCATGGATGCACGGACTTGAAAGCGCCGACATAATTTTCTCACAGTTCACTGAATATATGAGAAGCGTTGCGTCGCCTGACAAAAATGTAAAACCCGTTTACTATAATAAAGCCGGCACAGGAAAATTTGTCTGGAAAAAGGAAGCTCTTATAGAAAAGACATTTTCACAGGTTCTTGATGAAATGGCTGAGCGTTTTCCTGACCAGTACGCGTTCAAATATACCACCCTTGATTATACAAGAACTTATGCCGAATTTCGAGAGGACGTCGATAACGTCGCAAGAGTGCTCGTTTCTCTCGGCGTTCGCCCGGGTCACCACGTTGCGATTTGGGCGACAAACATACCGCAGTGGTACCTGACATTCTGGGCAACCGTAAAAATAGGCGCTGTTCTTATTACGGTTAATACAGCCTACAAAATACACGAGGCTGAATATTTGCTCAAACAGTCAGATACGCATACTCTTGTCATGATAGACGGATACCGCGACTCAAACTACGCGGATATTATAAAACGCCTTTGTCCCGAGCTTGAAAAAACTGTTCCCGGAGAACCGCTTCACTGCAAAAAGCTGCCGTTCTTGAGAAACGTTGTAACGGTTGGATTTAAGCTTCCCGGATGCCTTGAGTGGAACGACGCAATGCAGCGTGCCGACCAGGTTTCTGTCGAAGAAATACACAGAATGGCTGCCGGCGTGGATCCGCACGATGTATGTAATATGCAGTATACCTCCGGAACAACCGGATTCCCGAAAGGTGTTATGCTTACTCACTACAATATCGTAAATAACGGCAAATGCATAGGAGACCGAATGGATCTGTCTACCGCAGACCGAATGATGATACAGGTTCCGATGTTCCACTGCTTCGGAATGGTTCTTGCGATGACCGCAAGTATGACTCACGCATCAACAATTCTGCCCTTGCCGTATTTCTCGCCCAAGCCTGCGCTCGCCTGCATAAACAGCGAACGCATAACAGCTTTCCACGGCGTACCCACCATGTTTATTGCTATGCTTGAGCATAAAGACTTCCCCAAGACCGATTTCAGCTATATGCGTACCGGAATAATGGCGGGAAGTCCGTGCCCGATTGCGGTAATGCAGGACGTTGTCGATAAAATGCATATGTCGGAAATAACCATTGTTTACGGACAGACAGAAGCGTCTCCGGGATGTACCATGAGCTGTGCTGACGATCCGCTTGACGTTCGTGTCGGAACGGTTGGAAGAGCACTTCCTGAAATTGAGTGTAAGATCGTTGATCCGGAGACCGGAGAAGAAGTGCCGGTAGGCGTAACCGGAGAATTTGTTGCCCGTGGATACAACATCATGAAGGGATACTATAAGATGCCAAAGGCGACAGCCGCCGCTATTGATAAGGACGGCTGGCTGCACACAGGAGACCTTGCCTGCAAGACGCCGGAAGGCAATTACAGAATTACAGGACGTCTTAAGGATATGATAATCCGCGGCGGTGAGAACATTTACCCTAAGGAAATTGAAGAGTTTATTTACACTCACCCCAAGGTTAAAGACGTGCAGGTAATCGGCGTTCCCGACGAACAGTACGGAGAAGAAATAATGGCTTGTATCGTTCTTAAGGACGGAGAAACCATGACGGAAAAAGAAATGAAGGATTATATCCTTGCAAATATGGCAAAACATAAAGTGCCGAAATATATCGACTTCGTCAAGGAATTCCCCATGAACGCGGCAGGCAAAATACTTAAATATAAGATGCGTGAGGACGCGATTGAAAAACTCGGCCTTAAAAAGGCGGCAAGCATCGTAACCGCATAAAAGCCGTAAACGCAAACAGGACAGGCAAAGTAAAATAAAATTAAAAACAGCGCAGGATCGACCGACAGGACTGACTTTTGTCATATCGGTCGATTTGGCGCATAGTATCTCTTATTATTTTATTATCATCTCATTAAGACAGAGGAAGGTAATCATGTCAGATAAAAAAACACTTGTTACCATGGACGGAAACGAGGCTGCGGCATATATTGCTTACGCTTTTACCGAAATAGCGGCAATATACCCCATCACACCATCATCTCCCATGGCAGGAAAAACCGACGCATGGTCGGCAAAAGGAAAAAAGAATATATTTGATCAGACAGTTTCACTTGTGGAAATGCAGTCTGAGGCAGGAGCAATCGGCGCAGTACACGGTGCCCTTGAAACAGGTGCTCTCTCAACCTCTTTCACATCTTCTCAAGGCCTTATGTTAATGATTCCGGTGCTTCACAGAATATCCGGTGAAAGGCTTCCGGGCGTGCTCCACGTTGCTTCCCGTACAGTAGGTACTCACGCACTCTCGATTTTTGGTGACCATTCGGACGTTATGAACTGCCGCCAGACCGGCTTTGCAATGCTCTCAACCGCAAGCGTCCAGGAAATAATGGACCTTGCCGGAGTAGCTCACCTTGCCGCAGTAAAGGCAAGAGTGCCGTTCATGCATTTCTTTGACGGATTCCGTACTTCTCATCAGATAGACAAAGTAGAGCAGATGGATTACCAAGATCTTGCGGCACTGCTTGACAGGGACGCTCTTGAAAAGTTTAAGCGTACCGCCCTTAATCCTGAGCACCCCGACCTCAGAGCAACCGTTCAGAATCCTGATATCTTTTTCCAGGTAAGAGAGGCAAATAACCAAGATTACGCGGCTCTTCCGGAAATAGTGGAAGAATATATGGCGGAAATCAGCAGGATTACCGGAAGAGAGTACCACTTGTTCAATTACTATGGCGCAAAAGACGCTGAAAAGGTCATTATCGCTATGGGTTCTGTAAGCGGAACGGTTTGTGAAACGGTGGACTACCTCAATAAAAGAGGAGAAAAGACAGGATTTTTGCAGGTGCATCTGTACAGACCTTTCTCGGTCGAGCATTTTCTCGGAGCACTGCCTAAGACCGTGCGCAAAATCGCCGTGCTTGACAGAACCAAGGAAATGGGAGCGGTCGGAGAACCGCTGTATACCGATGTAAGAAGCGCACTTTACGGAAAAGACGTAACCGTCGTCGGAGGAAGATACGGACTTTCTTCAAAAGACACAACTCCTGCCGATATTGCGGCGGTGTTTGAAAATCTTGACGCGGATCAGCCGAAAAACGGATTTACAATCAGCATAAATGACGACGTCACACATCTGAGCCTTGCTCCGGTAAAGTCTGTTCAGGCAGAAAATGACGATACTATTTCGTGTAAGTTCTGGGGACTCGGTTCCGACGGAACAGTTGGCGCAAACCACAGTACCGTCAAGATAATCAACGACTACACGGATAAATATGCCCAGGCTTATTTTGAGTATGACGCGAAGAAATCCTTCGGCGTTACAAAAAGCCACCTGCGCTTCAGCTCTTCCTCCATGCGCTCTGCGTACTATGTAAAAAATGCAGATTTTATAGCATGTCATAATCAAAGCTATATATACAAGTATGATATGGTGAGCGAACTCAAGGAAGGCGGCGTGTTCTTGCTCAACTGCGCCTTTTCACCGGATGAGCTTGAACAAAAGCTTCCCAATAAGCTCAAGAGAGAGCTTGCATTGAAGAAAGCACGCTTCTATATTATCGACGCTTCCGGAATTGCCGAACAGATAGGACTCGGCAACCGTGTAAACCTTATACTTCAGTCGGCGTTCTTTGCGCTTTCCGGCGTAATAGACGTTGAGAAAGCAAAAGAGTACATGATCGACTCAGCTAAGAAAACTTATTTTGCTAAAGGCGAGGACGTGGTAAACAAAAACGTGCAGGGAATACTGCGCGGCGCAGAATCAGTAGTCAAGGTTGAAGTTCCTGAGTCCTGGGCGAATGTCAGCATGGCGTTTAACGAACCGAGCGACCTTTCCGTAAGAACAAAGCCGGCGGTAGTTACAAATATACTTGAGCCGATAAACGATCAGAAGGGCGACGACCTGCCGGTTTCCGCATTCAAGGATTACGCCGACGGAAGAATTGACCTCGGACTTACTGCCTACGAAAAACGTGCCATATCAAATAAAATACCTGTTTGGGACAGCGATAAATGTATCCAGTGCAACAGGTGCGCTTTTGTATGTCCTCACGCCGTTATACGCCCGTATTTGCTTAGCGGAAGCGAAGCGGAAAACGCTCCGAAGTCGTTGAAGTTTGTTGCGGCAAAAGGTGTCAAAGATAAGGAGTATAAGTACGCAATAGGCATAAGCGGTGCGGATTGTACCGGTTGCGGAAGCTGTGCAAGCATTTGTCCGGCAAAGGAAAAGGCTCTGACAATGACTCATTTTGACACGATTCCTACATACGACGAAAATTGGGAATATCTCTTGAAAACGTCACGTAAAGAGGAGCTGTTTGACAGATATACCGTAAAAGGAAGTCAGTTCCGCACGCCGCTTCTCGAATTTTCAGCTGCATGCGCAGGATGCGGAGAAACTCCGTACGCAAAGCTATTGACTCAGCTTTTCGGCGACAGTGTGTACTGGGCGAACGCAACCGGCTGTTCGCAGGCGTGGGGCTCGCCGATGCCGGGTATCCCTTATACCAAAAATGCAGACGGAAGAGGACCGGCGTGGTCGAACTCGCTGTTTGAGAATAACGCCGAGTTCAGCCTCGGAATGCTGCTTGCCGACAAAAAACAGCGTGAAGCTGTACGTATGAAAGTTGAAAAGCTCATTGAAAAGAGCACTGACCGAGAGGTGACCGAAGCCGCTAAGGCATGGATTGAGTCATATGATGACGCGGAGCTTTGCAGAAAAACTACCGATGCTCTCGTGGAAACTCTGAAGAAAACCGCTCCTACACCTGAAACCGAAGCAGTGTTAAAAGACAGCGACAGACTGTCGAAGAAGTGCTTCTGGATGTTCGGCGGAGACGGTTGGGCATATGATATAGGATTTGGCGGACTTGATCATGTTATCGCATCCGGCGAAGATATAAACGTGTTTATCGTTGATACCGAAGTTTATTCAAATACCGGAGGACAGTCATCAAAGGCTACGCCTCTCGGAGCTGTGGCACAGTTCTGCTCGTCAGGCAAAAAGTCGGCAAAGAAGGATCTCGGCGCTATGCTCATGACGTACGGAAATGTTTATGTGGCACAAGTCGCCATGGGAGCCGATCCGAATCAGCTTATGAAAGCGCTCAAGGAAGCTCAGAGCTATAAAGGCCCGTCTGTTGTTATCGCCTATACGCCTTGCCTGTCACACGGAATAAAACTCGGCATGGATAAGGTACAGCTGGAAATGAAGCGCGCCGTTGACTGCGGTTATTGGATTCTGTACCGCTATAATCCAATGTCGGAAAAACACCTTACAGTCGATTCGCCGGAACCCTCGGCAGACCTGTATGACTTCTACGACGGAGAGGTAAGATACGCATCCCTGAAACGTACTTTCCCGGAAAACGCAAAAGTCCTCTTTGAGCAAAGCCGCGTCGACGCCGTGAAACGCTATCAGAAATATAAGAAAATGGAAGAATATATGTAATATTTAGTGTTACGTGTATTGCGTTGGGGCTCTGCCCCAACACCCCGCCCGCTTTTTTAGAAAAAGCGGGGGAAAAACAATGTTTTGCCGACAAGCATCCCACTCACTCCGTTCGTGCGATACTTGTCGGCTTCTTTTTATAATAAGTTTTTATAAGCATTTAAATGCTTGTGAGTTTATGGCACAAAAAAGAACACGATTCCGCGAAAAAATTCGCTGATTTTGCTTGCCTGTCCGCGAAAATTGCAGCGGCGCTTCGCCTTTGTGTGCTTATATTTATGGCACAAAAAAGAACACGGTTCCGTGAAAAACAAATCTGATGATATTGCTTGCTTGCCTGCGAAAATTGCAGCGGCGCTTCGCCGCCCCGCTTTTTTAGAAAAAGCGGGGGAAAAATAATGTTTTGCCGACAAGTATCCTACTCACTCCGTTCGTGCAATACTTGTCGGCTTCCTTTTATAATAAGTTTTATAAGCATTTAAATGCTTGTGCGTTTGTAGCACAAGAACTCAGATATAAAACCAAAACCCAATATAACAAAAACTCAAAAATTTCATAAAACTCCGCCTGTGTCAGCCCGCAGTCGCTAAGGCGGCGAAGCGCCGCTGCAATACTCGCGAACGAGCAA
>QAKH01000004.1 GCA_003343885.1 Clostridiales bacterium
AAAGTCAATCTTTGTCAAGTAATTTTTTTAAATCTGACAAAGTATTTGCGCCGATATTTTTCTTGCAGGTACATGTGCCTTCATTAAGATCTGTTCCGCAAACCGGACAAAGACCTTTGCAGTCTTCCTTGCACAGAACTCGTCCCGGAAGCTCAAGATAAAAGTATGAACGTGCAAGCTCTCCGACATCGAGTATACCTTTCGGCGCTTCAACATAATCGTCGCTATCGCCGACCAGTTTTTTTGCAACTCCGTACACCCGGTTATATTCGAATTTCTCCGTAATGGGCTTTGCGCACCTTGCACAGTGAGTGTCATATTCTCCGGTAACTGAAAAAACAAGCTCAACGTAGCTTTCCGCTCTGTCCTTGCCGCGTGCTTTCTCGTACACTTTTCCGGTAACTTTAACGGGGTTGTGAAAAGCAAGATCCAAAATGTCGGTATCTTCCGGCTGTATCTCAAACTCAAAATCTATCTGCGTTGTTTCTCCGTTGTATATTTTTGAAACGTCTATTAACTGCATAACATTATTATCCAAAAATACCACCCAATCCGAGTAAGGTACAATCCAACGTACATAATTATATACTGAAATACGCCCGTTGTCAATAAAACTTACTCATTGTTATCGTAATTTTTTGCCAATATAGCATAAATCCGCTCAGAAAGTTACTTGAAAATCATGTAAGACTAAATGTCAAGATTTGTAACATACTTTGCGTTCTGCTGAATGAAAGCACGTCTCGGCTCAACCTTTTCGCCCATAAGCAGGGAAAAGGTTTCATCTGCCTCAAGAGCGTCGTCAATTCTTACCTGAATAAGAGTTCTGTTTTTAGGATCCATTGTTGTTTCCCAAAGCTGCTCTGCGTCCATTTCTCCAAGACCTTTGTAACGCTCAGCTTCAACATTAACTCCGCCCAGCTCTTGAATATACATATCTCGCTCTTCATCAGAGAATGCGTAACGGATCTGTTTTCCTTTAAATACCTTATAAAGCGGAGGCTGTGCGCAGTATATGTGTCCTTCTTCAATGAGCGGGCGCATGTGGCGGAAGAAGAACGTAAGCAACAGCGTTTTAATATGAGCGCCATCGACATCGGCATCTGCCATAATAATTATCTTTCCGTATCTAAGTTTCTCTATGTTGAACTCGCTTCCGACTCCGCAGCCGAGTGCAATAATAATAGGAGTTACCTGCACACTGGAAAGAATTCTGTCAAGACGAGATTTTTCAACATTAAGTATTTTTCCTCGCATTGGAAGTATAGCCTGAAATTTACTGTCACGTCCAGATTTTGCAGTACCGCCTGCGGAATCTCCTTCGACGAGGAAAAGCTCAGTGCTTTCAGTGTCTTTATTTTGGCAGTCCGCAAGTTTTCCCGGAAGTGTAGTTCCTTCCAGAGCAGTTTTGCGTCTTGTTAACTCTCTTGCTTTTTTTGCTGCTTCTCTTGCTCTGGATGCAGCAATAGCCTTTTCAAGAATCGTCCTTCCTACATTCGGATTTTCTTCAAGATATGCAGAAAGTTTTTCATTCATCAAAGCTTCGACAAAAGGCCTTATCTCAGCGTTTCCGAGTTTGCTTTTCGTCTGACCTTCAAACTGTGCTTCAGGCAATTTGACGTTTATTACGGCGCATAGTCCGTCTCGAACATCTTCGCCCATGAGATTTTTATCATCAGCTTTAAGATAACCGAATTTTCTGCCATAATCATTGAGGATTTTTGTAAGTGCATTCTTAAAGCCGGTTTCATGCATACCGCCTTCAATTGTGCGGACGTTATTTGCGAAAGAATATATGGTTTCATCGTATTTATCGTTGTATTGCAGCGCTATCTCACAAGAAACGTCATCTTTTTTGCCTGAAATGTAGATTACGTCGTCATGAAGCATGTTGGCATGCTTTTTGGAGTTGAGGTGTTCAACAAAGCTGCGAATACCGCCCTCGTAGCACAGTTCGACCTTCTTTTCCTTAGCTGCCGGAGCAATATCTTTTCCGTCCTCGTCGTATTCGTCAAACTCATGCTCAAATCCATCGTCATCATCGTCGTAATCCAATATCTCGGGAACATTTGCTTCCTGTTCCGGTCTTAAATCGACAAGCTCAATCATAAGACCGGCATTAAGGAATGCCTGTTCACGGAGCATAGATAAAACGGTATTGTATTTTACGACAATTTCATCAAAAATCTGGTCGTCAGGCTTGAATCTTACATAAAGACCGTGTATATCCGTAGGTCCTTCTTCCGCAAAAGGACGAGCTACCTTTCCGCGCTCAAAACGCTCGGTGTATTTCTTTCCATCATGACAGTTTACTATTTCCGTCCATTCAGACAAAGCGTTAACAACTGACGCACCGACGCCATGAAGTCCACCGGAAATTTTGTAGCCGTCGCCGCCGAATTTTCCGCCTGCATGCAGGACTGTAAATACGACTTCGAGCGTTGGTATTCCCATTTTTGGATGAATACCTGCCGGGATACCTCTTCCGTTGTCACGTACCGATATACTGTTGTCTTCGTGAAGAGTTACGGTAATTCTGTCACAAATACCCGCAAGAGCTTCGTCAATAGAGTTGGTTACTATTTCGTATATCAAATGATGCAAGCCCTTTTCAGAAGTAGAACCGATATACATACCTGGTCTTTTTCTTACCGCTTCAAGTCCTTCAAGAACCTGAATCTGGGTTTCATCGTATTTGTGAGCGGAGGAGTCCACTGCGGTATCCTGCATACCGACAACGTCGTCAAAGTGTTCGTTTTCGTAGTTTACATTATCCTGCATAATTACCTTTGCCTTTCTTCATGGAAACGGTTGTTATTACATTCCGAGTTTATCTATGTTGTTTTTTAATCTCATAAGTGCGTCGACGTATTTCTTTGGTATTTTTCCTGTTTTATCAGGACCTACATCAAGAAGAAAATTAGTTCCGCGTGACGTTGAAACCAAATACATACCTAAAAGCTCAGCGTCACTTCTTGGGGCGTCATCGTCGGTGTAAAACCATTCTTTTCCGATAGGATCGCATACTTCGCCGGGCATATAGTATTTGTTTTCCTTCAATTGTACGCCATTTTCTGTAACCTCCGTTGCTGTTTGGGAGGTATCTCTCTATTGGGATAAGGTCGCTCGGCCATGAGTTTCTAACGCTGAAATTTTCTCCGTCGCCGATACCATTGTTCATTAAAATGAGAGCCTCCGGCTGGAGAGAAGCGATTTCGTTATAAAGCTCTGTTCTGTAGGCACGCCCTAACACCGGCGGGATGTCAATCCATACTTCACCTATATCTCCGTAATTTGTCAAAAGCTCACGTATCTGATTTGACATGTACTCCTGGTATTCTCTTGTTGTAAATCCGTCATACCCATCTTCAATATCTGAAGGAGTAACCGAACCGAGTCTTGTGTGATTGTCCCAAGAGCAGTAGTAAAGACCCGGCATAAGCCCCTGTTTTCTGCATTCTTCAGCAAATGCGCCGACTACGTCCGTCGTGTTGGAGCTTGTCTTTACCGAGTAGTCTGTGTACTCAGACGGCCATAAGCAGTGGCCTGCAACATGTTTTGTTGTTAGTACGGCATATTTCATGCCTGCTTCCTTTGCAACTCTTATCCACTGCGCAACATCAAGGTCGGACGGAGCATATTTTGTTGAAGGCGAATTTCCGTCAGGAAGTTCACACTCGTCGAAAGTGCTCATACCAAAATGTATAAACATACCGTATTTTAAAGACTCCCATTTGCGGAGCTTTTCCAAACTAAGTCTTTGCTCACCTTTTATCGCAGTATTATCTTCTTTAGTCATAGCATTTTTTCCTTTTGTTATGGCGTTTTTGCTTTACACAAATTGAACTTTACAGATATTTTGATTGTCTTTTCCAACGGCCGGCGAGAGAAAGAGTTGACAAGGAGGTCATGTAAACTTTTTCCTTTCTTCCGGAACAATATAAAACAAAGGATTTTGGAATATCATTTGCAACATTTTCCAGCCGTTTTGCTTGTTCAAGCGAACTTAAATATCTCTTTGTTGCGGTTTTAGTGCTTGCAGTATCTAAATCAAATATTCCTAACACGTGTTCTTTCTCAAGGACTGTTGACCCCCCGATATTGATAAACGGATGGTTTCTGATTTGTGCGTTTTTACCGTCCATACTTTATTTCCTTTCGGCTAAGAGTCGGTATCGGGATAGTATATTCCATCTTCAACCTTTACCGATGATACGTTATTCATATCAGGCAGTGCGGTCTTATCACAGCAGCTGATTATTGCCTGTTTATCCCGTATTATGGAAGTTATATAAGTGCGTCGCTGCAAATCAAGCTCACCAAGCAAATCGTCGAGCAAAAATACAGGATATTCACCTGTAAGTTCTCTGCAAACTTCACCTTCCGCAAACTTGAGAGCTAAAACTGCACTGCGCTGTTGACCTTGGGAAGCAAATGTTCTTGCGGCAAACTGTGAAATATCCTCTTCGCTTTCATTGTCGGAGAAAACAGAGTGGGGAAGACCGTCATCATCTTTTGAAATACCTGAAATATAAATCAGCATGTCATCCTTGTGTGGTCCGTGCATGGTTCTGCCGTTCTTTATTTCGCTGTCACGGTCGGCGCGATAAATGTCGAACATCTTTTTTTCAGTATATTCAGAATCAGAAAAATCACGTTTCGTGCATGAAACATACTTTACGTTTAATTCTTCTTTTGAACCGGAGAGCTTGTTGTAAAACTCTGAAGAAAAACTCCTGAGTCGGCTTACAAACCCGCTTCTCTGCTTAATGAGCACGGCAGCCGCCTTGGCAAGCTGCTCGTTCAGAACATCAAGATAATCAAAATCAGGATTTTGTATATATGTCGCCTTTTTCAGATAAGAATTTTTTTGCGAGAGTATTCGCAGATATTCATTGAGAAAATAAACGTATCTTGGCTGAAGCTGCGACATAGCAATATCCATAAAACGCCTTCGTTCTTCCGGAACACCTTTTATCAACGCTAAGTTATCAGGCGTAAACAACACAGCACGGAAGATTCCCAAAAATTCTGAAGCTTTAGAAACCTCCATGCCTTGATAATACATTCGTTTTATAAGACCTTTTTGAGCATCTGACCGCCAAGTAACTGACATATGCTCGGGAAAGGAAGTGCGGCTTATTGTAATTTTTGCGCTTGCGCTTTCTTCACCGCGGCGAATAAGCTGTGCCTCATGGCGTGTTCTGAAGCTTCTGCCGGAAGCAAAGAAATATGCACACTCAAGCGTATTAGTTTTGCCGGCAGCATTTTTTCCGTATAAGAGGTTTATTCCGGGATATAATTCAAGAGATTGCTCGGCAAGATTTCTGTACCCACGAGTGTATATATTTTTTAAAAACATTTTATTTCTGCACCGGTTTGTTTTTGTGAACTACCGTACCCACTAAGAATTTAGGCAATTTCAACATTCTGCCGACACGGGATGGATTTTTTGAGAAACGGTAAAGCCACTCTAAATTGTGCTTTAAATAAAATTCGGGTGCTCTTTGCGCCGTACCGGCAAAAACATCTAAGCTTCCTCCAAGCCCTGCTGCAAATCGTACGTACTCAAGCTTTTTTCTGTGCTCATATATCCATTTCTCTTGTTTCGGAGCGCCTAAGCACACAAACAGAATTTCAGCTTTACTGCGATTTATGTCGTCAATAATGTCATCTAACTCTTCGTCTGAGAAATAGCCGTCTCTTCCGGAAATTTCGATATTGGGGTATTTGACCTTTAAGTTATCAGCGGCAAGCTGCCATACCGGCTTTGTGTCGCCTGTTCCTTTTGCTCCACCGAAAAAATACATACGCTTTCCGTTTTCAGCAGCAAACTTTACTATCATTTCAGCCATTTCGACACCGGCAACTTTTTCTTTAAGCGGTTCTTTCAAAATTTTTGAAGCATAGACTACTCCAATACCGTCAGGAATAACAAGATCGGCAGAATTAATTACCGGATATAATTCCGGGTGCTCGATACAGGCCTGGACAATCTCAGAGTTTGGGGTTACCATGTATGAAAAAGCATCAGAATTTATAAGGGAACATGCTTTTTCAAAAGCTTCGGCTTTGGTAACGTTGTCAAAGTAAACTCCTCTGACATTTATTCTGTTACTGCAGTTGTTTTGTGTCATAAGTGTTTCTCCCAAGACGCACAATTGCGGATTCGCAATATATAATATATATCTATATTTATTATATATATAATAGCACAAAAGCAAGCTTTTGTAAAGGGTTTTCGGCACTTTTCAATATATTTTGAACTTATAATTCGGTTTTGAATTTGAGTAGTTGCAAAATATGTCGAAGTGTGGTATAATGCACTCACCAAAATTTCTAAAAGCATATTATTTTTTTATCATATCGAAAGAGGAGGCGGAAGATGAAAAATATCTCATTTGATTATTTTGAAAAAACCGCCTTTCTCGGAGGAATCGGAACCGGCTGTTTGAAAATGTATTCTAACGGGAAAACTGAATTTGCGGGGCTTGTTAAGAATTCTTCAAGACGCACAAATCCGGCGGAAGTGGCTGATCCGGTTTCTTTTGCTCTTGGCGTAAAATACGACGGAGATGAGAATACGCATCAGGTTATTTTGCGCAGTGCCGGAACAGTTGTCAGCGACACAGATGGTGTTTTACCATACGCCGGTATAAAAAACATGAATAAAAGCTTTCCCTTTGCCAATTTTGAATATGACTCTTCAGCTTTGGAAGGTATTCAGGTGAAGCTCTGTGCCTTTAATCCGGCTATTCCGCAAAATTCGGTCGATTCGGGTATTCCTGCCGCTTTTTTTGAGATAAAAATTAGAAATTTGACAAATTTACCTGCAACTGTAACAGTAGGAGCTCTGCTTGAGTCAATTTTTCTATCCGGAAAAGCTACAGTATCTTATGACAGCACCAGCTCCGCTTTCTGCGCTGAACTCAAAGATACTACAAGACGTGTGCCGCTTAGGCGCAGAGGCAGCCTTTGTTTGTCCACAGACGCAGAGGACTTTACATATGAAATAACTCCGTCATTCGGTAAGTTTGTTCTATTTGAAAATTTTAAGCGTAATAACGGATTTTTAAATAATACCGCCATTGATTCATCGGCAAACAGCATAGCTCTTATGATTTCAGCACATGAAAGACTAATGCCGGGCGATAGCAAAAAGGTAAGATTCCTTGTGTGTTGGAATTTTCCTTACTGCGTCGACAGTAACGCAAAAGATGAAGACAAGAACTACTATTCTCATTACTTTCCGAACAATAAAACTTGTGTGTCCTATTGCTTTTCACACTTTGATAAACTGCTCAAAGAAAGCATGATTTTCTCGGAGATAATAGGTGAGGACGCTTTCCTCCCTGAAAAAGTAAAAGAAATATTGAACTGCTCATTTTCCTGCATAAAAGATCCGGCAGTACGCCGAGATTCAAACGGTGTAATCAAGGGAATTGCTGAAGATGCGCAAGAAGCAAATTCAGTGTGCTTTTCTTATATACTTGAATATCTTTTTCCGGGGATCACAACAAAGACGACGATTTCCGCTTTATCAGAGCTTTTAAGCGCCAAAGGCAAGGACGCTGACACTGATGAGTTTATTCCTACGGCTTTCGATGAGAAATGCGGAACAAAGCAAATGTGCGCTCGTTTTTCAATGATTTCAAGACTGTATAATTCATACAGGACTTGTTCGGATCTGAGATTTTTTTCGGCATACTGGGTTGATTTGTCTTGTATGGCTGATATATTGTGCCGTAACGCGCAAAATCTGGTACAGACAGATGTCCTGTATCTGGAAATTTATTCAGCTGCTATAAGTGCGCTGTGGGCAATGACACAGGTTGCGGATATACTTGGAGATAAAAAGCGAAAGTTTTCTTTTGTCGAAAAAATGACATGGTTTAGGGAATCTCTTGATGCGTATGTGTTTGAGTATGTTGAGCAATTTCCGGAACGTGTATTATCTTTGAATTTTGCCGCAAATAAATTA
>QAKH01000074.1 GCA_003343885.1 Clostridiales bacterium
GAGGTGGTCACGCGGTTTTATTACGCCCTGGACGGCGAAATAGAGCCCTGCATGACCAGCATGAAGGATCTGGCCCTTTTGACTGCCATCCGCCTGGAGCGCGTGGAACATCCCGCCTTTGATTCCCATACCATACACTTCTCCTTCCGGGAGGGGCCGGATTATATTTGGGAAAATACCATCGTCGTCGCGCCGTATGCAAAAGTGGGCTATGGCGAATTGACCGGGGACGGCCGGCCGGAGATCATCGTGCTGTTGGGAATAGACTATCGCAACGTAGAGCATGTAGAGCCGGGCTATCATCCCTTTGTGTTCACCTGGGAGCAGGATCGGTACGTGCTTATGGAACTTCCACAGCTGGATAGCACTGTGACTCTGAACTGGGGCCCATTCTGGAGCGACAACGAGGATCCCCGCTTTCCTACTGAAATGAACTCGGAAATTTCCTACCGCGTGCCCGAAGGCTGGCTCTTGCAGCAATACGATACCCAGGAGAAACGGGATACCCTGGCCAATGGGGAAATGTCCGGTGACGAGGCTCTGGAGGAAATGTATGAACGGGGTATGGCTAAGGCATCCATCATGCCCGTTAACCATTTTGCTGTGGGAAGGGAGAACGGGAAAAACTATCTCATGTTCCGGCAATACGTTTCCTTCCGAAGCGACATGAATCGCATTGGGCAATGGGTCTGCGTGATCGAGTTCCAGGGAACGGCGGGAAAGATTGTCGATAAACGGCTGCTCCTGCTGCCGCCAGGGTAAAGAGAGGACGGGCGGTTATAATACAGCAATTTAAACATGCGATCACCCGGCAGCGGCGATCCTGCGCCGAATAATCACGGATAAAAGGTCTGGGCCCAACGCGTTTGATAGGAATTGCCGTTGGTTCGCAAATCTTGCAGTTGGGAATCAAAATAGAAGCGCCATAGGGAATTGGATATGCCGTCGGCCAGGGGGCAGGCCTCCGGCAAAACCCGGGTATAGAATGCCTGGGCCTGTTGATCATAGTAGAGCCGCAGTTTGGTTTCTGCTGCAAAGGTATCCGACACAGGGGCGTATTCGATCACCTCCCGGCCTTCCTTCCTATCCCAATAATCTGCCTCGAGCTGTAGATGTATCACAACCTCTAAATAGCTGTCCGCTCCATTTTCTACGGGATTTACTCCTAAAACCTGTATGCGCTTGGTTTCATAGGCGTCATAGCCTTCTTCGTTGGTTTTAGCCCAGCTATTCAGTAAATCATATTCAAGGGCGAATTCCATCCGGCAGGTAGATAGGTTGTACCAGTATACAGAACTGGACATATATCCGCTGCCTGTAGCATGATCCGTATACAGCGCCCAGTCCTGGCCGGCAAATTGAAAAAGCCCGAGTAGCATTTCGTGGTCCTTGATATACAGTGGCGTATAATCATCCCCATGACGCCGAAAAAACAGGTCGATTCCCTTATTGTGTTCCAGCAGTAAATGCAGACGCCCGTAAGAACCTTCCAATTCATCTATCCACGCCCAATCCACAATCTTGTAGTCTCCGTAATCATAACCATAGGGGGGAAAATCCGCATCTGCGCCGACGGCTTGCAAGGCCCCCGCCAGGTCTGCCGCAAGCAATTGTTTGGCTGCCGCTTCCTCTGCAAACGCCGCCAATGTCCGATTGCTTACCGCTACGCCGGTCATGGGAGATATGACCGTTTTAGCAGGCCACAAATAATATACATTTTCCGTTTCCTGCAGGGGAAACTCAGACCCGGGCTGGAATCCATAATCATCCGTATTGGCTACTGGGATCTTTGGCTTAGGCATGGATGTACGCTGGGGCGCAGGCGCCACAGTAGGCGCTACCGTCAATGCGGCAATAGGCGATACCGTAGGGGATGGGATAACCTGTTCCTGGGCCGCCGGGGCGGCGCAGCCCGGGAGCAGAAGCAGGCAGAGTAGCAAAGAAAGGAATTTGGCCATGGGCGCTCCCTTCGTGAAGAAATTTTGCTTAGTTTACCATATTTGTTTGAACGAAGTATGAATTTTGGAGGAATGTAGAATGTATGATAAGGTGAAATAAGTTTTACAAAAAAAGGTTTGCAAATCTCTGAAAGAATGAAGTCGCGTCTCATGCTGGCCTGCATCCGGCTATGTCATGTGGCCGGCACCCAGTGGGGTAACAAGAAGTACATGAATATGAAACGCATGGAGGCCGCCCTTAGGGACGCCTCCATTGCCGGCTGACATTATTCAGTTAAGGCCCCGTAAACCATAGTAAAATAACCTTGCCACTATCAATAATTGTGGCCAAGTTTGCTTCCTTGCTGTTAATGTGCCGTAGAGAAACGGCTGGTAAGCCAAACAGAAGGGGGGCGCCTATTTATAGGCCCCCCGAAAAAACATAAGTGGATAGCTTTCTCAGTATGCTCGTTTCAGGATGATGGTTTTAAGCAAATAGCTTCTTAGGCGGCGCATATATTTACCTTAGCGCCCGAATTATAGCGTTGGCGGCAGTTTCTACATTTTGGCGGGAGGTTGCCAAATTCAGCCGCATAAAGGGGCTGAATTGGGCGCCGCCAAACCAATAGCCGTAATCCGGGGCCAGGCCGCATTGGTTTTGGGCAAAATCCACCATTTCTTCATGGGTATGCAGGCGGCTGCTGAAATTCAACCACAGCAGATAGGTTCCTTCCAACGGCGCCACCCCGATGTCCGGGCAATGCTGGGTCAGGGCGTCCCGGATGTAGCAATAGTTCCCATAAATATGGCCCAGCAGCTCCTCCAGCCAGGGCCGTCCCTCCCGGTACGCTGCTTCCGTTGCGATATATCCAAAAGCGTTGCCGCTATTAAACCGCAGGTTTATTAGGCAAGCCAGGTATTTTTCCCGAAGCGCCTGATTTGGGATGATGATCAGGGAGTTTTGCAGCGCCGCCAAATTGAAGGTTTTAGAGGGCGCAGTCATGGTGATCAAAAATTCATCGTAATCCCCCAGGGAGGCGGTGGGATAGTGGGTATGGCCAGGATATACAAAATCATGGTGGATCTCATCGGAGATCACCAACACATGATGCTTGCGGCAGATCTCCATCAGCGGCCGTAGCTCCTCCGGCCGCCATACCCGGCCGACCGGGTTGTGGGGGGAGCTCATAATAAAGAGCTTGGCCTGGTTTTGGATGATGGCCTGCTCAAATTTTTCATAGTCAATGGTATAGGTCATGCCATCCCGGGCCAGATCGCATTGTACCAGCTTGCGTTGGTTGTTTTGCACCGACTCCAGGAAGGGATAATACACCGGCGTAAGCACGATCACTGCATCCTTGGGCTGGGTGGCAAACTGGATGACCCAGTTGATGGCCGGCACCACCCCTGGCGCAAAGCAAATCCATTCTGGGTCGACCTTATAATTGTGATAGGTCTGTTCCCAATCGATAAAAGCCTGGAAATAGGAGGCAGGAGGGACGAAATAGCCGAAGGGGACTTCATCGATATACCTGCGCAAGGCTGCGGTAACGCATGACGGTTCCTTAAAATCCATGTCCGCCACCCACATGGAAAGCAGATCCGCTTTTCCAAATTTGCCGGCTAGAATATCCCACTTGGCGCAATTGGTGCCTTTGCGGTCTTTATACTGGAGCAATGCCATAGGTTTCTTCCTCACTATATGCCGTATTGATCATGCAAAAATTAAGTCGGGTTTCAGCCGGCTTAATTTTTGCGAAGAGGTATGGGGTGTAGGCCTTCCAAGGGGCGGGCCACACCCCCGCGTCTGTTTTCCCCCGGACATGCCGGACAGAAAGTGGTTCCATGGCCGCCCGTAGAAACGGGAGACCATGGAAGGATAGGGAATCGTGTTTTTAATAAATGTTGTCGGGATCGTACAGGCCAATGCACATGGCTGCGTCAAAGCCGTCGCGCACCGCCGTGCGGATCAAGCCGGGCGCGTAGCAATCGCCGATGGCCCGGAAGTTGATGACCGTATCCCGCAGGGATTCCACCAACGCGCTGTTGGGCTTCATGCCGCCGGCGGTGATGACGCTGTCCGCAGTGAGCTCAAACCGCTCGCCATCTTTGTTCTGGCAGATCATACCGGTATCGGTGACCTCCAGGCATTTGGTGTTGAGCATGATCTCCACATTGTATTTTGCAGCGTAGAACCGCAAAGCGTTTTTCCGCATGGCGCCTGTCCCGGGGAAGGGTACGTCCGGGCTGGAGCAGATCTCGTCCGCCATTTCCACAACCGTAGCCTTTACGCCCTTCATGGCCAGGCCGATGGCCGCTTCAATGCCGGAGAACCCGCCGCCCAGTACCAGGACGGACTTGCCTACATCCGGCTCCTCCGTATACAGCCGGAGGATGGGGATCGCCTTCTCGTAGCCGGGAATGGGCAGCGATACCGGCGTGGCCCCTGCCGCGCAAAGCAGGAAATCCGGATTGATACGCTTTACATATTCAGGCGTTACTTCGGTATTCAGCCGAAGGTCGATCCTATGCTTTTTCACCTGGCGGATCAAATATTCCTTATACTGCTTCACCCGGATCTTGAAGGATTCCCCGTCGATCTTGTTCAGCAGGCCGCCCAGCTCGCCGCTCTTTTCGCAGAGGATTACGTTATGTCCCCGCTGGGAAGCCACGATGGCCGCCTCCATGCCCGCGGGACCGCCGCCAACGATAAGCACGTTCTTTTTCTCCGCCGGGAAGGCCGGACGGGCGAAAAGGCTATCCCGCCCAAAGACAGGGTTCACGGAGCAGTGCCGGGGAAGATTGAAGTAACCGCCATCCATGCAGCTGGTACAGCGCAGGCAGGGCCGGATCTCCTCCGTATGGCCGTTCATGGCCTTTAAGGGCAGGTCGGGATCCGCGATCAGGGCGCGGGCCAGCACCACGTAATCCACCTTGCCGTCGGCGATGATCTGCTCCATAAAGGCCGGGTCCGTAATGGCGCCAACCGCGCCCACGGGAATGTGCAGATGCTGCTTGATCTGGGAAGCCGCCTCCACATTGACGCCTTCCTCGGTTACAAACCACGGCGGATCGGTGAGGTTTACGGTCTCTAAGAAGTGGATGGAGCCGGAGGTCACTTGGATCATATCCACCCCGTGCTCCTCTAGCCATTTGCAGAACTGGATGGTGTCTTCCAGCTGGAAGCCCTCCGTCAAGCCCTCCCGGGCGCTGACGCGGAATTCGATGGGGAAGTTGGGGCCGCAGTATTTGCGGATGCTGTCCACCACCATCAGGCTGATCCGGGCCCGGTTTTCCAGGCTGCCGCCATATTTATCCGTGCGCTCGTTGAGCACAGGGGATAAGAATTGGGAGAGGAGCCACCCATGGCCTGCATGGACCAATACCGAGTCAAACCCGCAATGCTTTGCCCGGGCAGCAGCTTTTCCGTAGGCGTCCACAACCTCTTCGATGATGTTTTCAGGCATTTCGTAAATTTGGTGTACCCGCTTGCCCAGGCCATCTTGCTGGTCATATTCATCGATCCGGTTGCTGGGGCCGTAATTGATCCGGTTGTCATCATGGAAGTGCATGCCAGCATGGTTCAACTCGATGCAAGCATAGGAACCATATTGGTGGATAGCCACCGCAAGGTCAAAGATGCCGGCTTGGGAGCGGATATCATACATCTTTACCTTATAGCTCCAGTCTACGACACCGGTGGGGTGTATATAGGCTTCTCCCATGGTAACATTGGCGGCGCCGCCCTATAGCGGCGCCATTCCCACCCTGGTGGTGTACGGCATTAAGATCATCAGCCCCAACATGTTCTATCTCACCGCCTTGCTGGCGTGCATGATCATTTCCATCGCCTGCGGCTCCTCCCTTACCACGGTGGGTACCCTGGGCATTGCCCTGTATGCCATGGCCAGCGTCATGGGCGTAGATATGAAAATGACCCTGGGCGCCATCTGGTGCGGCGCCATCTTTGGCGATAGCTGCTCCCCGGTTTCCGACGGCCCCAACATGAACGCCGCCGTTACCCGCGTAGACCTTTACAAGCTGGTTGGCAACAACCTGAAATATTCCTTTGGCCCGGCTTACGTCCCTGTTATCATCTTCTACTTGGTGCTAAGCCTGAACGCGCCGGCAGCCACCGCTGTGGAAAACGACACCATCAATACGTTCCTTACGGAAATCAACACTATTTATAATATCAGCCCCATTTGCTTGCTTCCTTTTATAATCCTCTTCCTGAGCATCATCGTGAAGGTGCCTGCGGTGCCCGCTTTGATCGGCTCCGCTTTCTCCGCCATCATCGTAGGCCTTGCGCTGCAGCCTTTCTCCTTTAACAGCGCCATCACCTGCATGAACACGGGCTTCACCCTGAACATGATCCCCGCTTCCGTGATCGATACGGCCACACTTTCTTCCACCACCACCAACCTATTGGTGCGCGGTGGTATGGCAAACATGGTGGGCCTGGTCTGCGTGATTATCATGGCCCAGATGATCGTTGCCATCATCGAGGAGTGCGGCTTCATGGATCACCTGATGCACACCCTCTTCTCCAAGGCAAAGACCCCCAGGTCCCTCATGCTGGCGGCCACCCTTACCGACCTCTGCCTGGCGCCCTGCGGCGGCAATGCCTATCTGCCCACCATCATCACCGGCACCATGTATCAGCGGCCCTTCCTGGAAAACAAGATGGACCTGGTGAACCTGGCCCGTATCAACCTGGCCGGCACTGGTATTTCCTGTTCCATGTGGCCCTGGCTGGTGGTTGGTACCTACTACTATACCAACCTAGGCGTGACGCCGCCGGAGTTTGCCATGTACTGCGTGGCATTGCCCCTTGCGATTTTGACCCTGGTAATTTCCGCATTGACTGGCTGGGGCATTGTGCGCCTCACCGACGAGGAAGCGGCGGCCCAGCTGGCGGAGTTGGATGAAGGTAAGTCATAAGGTTTAAACAATGGAAAGGGATGTGGGCATTTTGCTTTTCGCAACAATGCCCCTTCCTTCATTTATCACCTGGTAAAAAGATAGGAGGAACACCGTGGATCAATTTTTTTCGAATAGGGAAAAATACCCCCATCTATTTAGCCCGGTAGAATTGGGCGGAAAATTGTTTAAGAACCGCATCATCGCTTCGCCTCACGGATGCAGGTTGCCGGTGCTGGAGATCGACGGCACCGATTACGCCCACGTAACGGAGCTGGGCATCAAATATTACGCGGGTCCCGCCAAGGGCGGCGCCGCCGTGGTAAACATGATGGAAGGCGGCGTGGAGCCTGGCGGCGGCGGCATCGTGACCCCCAGCTACAACCTCTTCAAACCCAACACCCTGTCCTGGATGCACCTGTTTACCGACTATGTCCACGCCTATGGCTCCCTGGCATCCATGGAGCTGTCCCACATTGGCCAGTGGTCTAAAAATTCCATTGGCCCCACGGCAAAAACCCTTTACACAGGGGCCGTGGTGCGGGAGATGACCGAGAAGGACATTGAGGACGTGGTGCGCTATTATTCCAATGCGGCCAACATGGTACGCCGGGGCGGTTTCGACCTGATCATGCTCCACGGCGGCCACAATTGGCTGATCTCCCAGTTCATGTCCCCCTATGAAAACAAGCGGACCGACCGCTTTGGCGGCAGCCCTGCCAACCGCATCCGCCTCGCCTCCATGATCCTGGACGCCATCCGGGACCGGGTGGGCCGGGATATGGTGATCGAGATGCGGGTAAGCGTATCTGAATTTGCCGATGGGGGCAGCACCAAGGAGGACACCCTGGAGATGCTGGAGTTCATCAAGGATAAGGTGGATATTATCCAATGCTCCGGCGGCACCCGGCACATCCAGCCCACCATGGGCATCCAGGAGTCCATCTACTATATGCCCAACTGCGAAAAGCGGCACTTGGCGGCCTATATCCGGAAAAACCTGGATGTGCCCGTAAGCGCCATCGGCTCCATCAACGACCCCAACGTGGCGGAGGAGATCCTGGCCAACGGGGAGGCGGACTTCATCGCCACCGCCCGGAACTTCATTGCGGATAACGATTGGGGCAACAAGGCGCGGAAGGGCCGGGCAGAGGATATCCGTCCCTGCATCCGGTGTATGCGCTGCCTGGATATTTCCGCCAGCCGGATCAACACCGCCCGGCCGGGCAATGTGTCCGATTTTGAAAACGGAACCTTCCACTGGGAATGCTCCGTCAACCCCTTGGAGAAGCTGCCCTCTGTGATCAACGAATATCCCAAGCCCGAGCGTTCCAAGAAGATCGTGGTGGTAGGCGGCGGCCCGGCCGGCCTGGAGGCTGCCATGCGGGCTTCGGAGCGGGGGCACAAGGTAGTGCTCTTCGAGGCCACGGACAAGCTGGGCGGCCAGCTGCAACACGCGGACTATATGGATTTCCGGGTGGATTTGAAGCGTTTTAAGGACTTCCAGATCCGGCAGGTGGAAAAGGACCCCAACATCGAGATCCGCTTAAACACCAAGGCTACCCCGGAATTGGTGGCCAAGGAAGAGGCGGATGGGGTCATCGTGGCCATCGGCTCCCAGCCCATCACCCTCAACATCCCCGGTATGGACACCAACAACGTGATCCAGGCCATCGACATCTACGGCAAGGAGGATACCCTGGGGGATAAGATCGTGATCATCGGCGGCGGCTCCGTCGGCTGCGAAACCTCCATTTACCTGGCCAACATGGGCAAACAGGACATTACCGTCATCGAGATGGGAGACATCCTGCTGCCCCTGACCATGTATATCGACCGCTATTATACCCTGTGGTTCATGGAGAAGGAGTATAAGCGGGAGGAAGCGGTGTTCGTAAACGAAACCAAGAACCGGGAGCATCCCGTCAAGTCCATGGTAAAGACCAAGTGCACGGGCATCACCAAAGAAGGCGTCCTGGTGACGGATGAAACGGGGGCGGAAAAGCTCATCCCCGCGGATACCATCATCCTGGCCGCCGGCATGAAGAGCGACAAGCAGGCCCGCAACGCCTTCTACGGCACCGCCTATGACGTGATCTTTGCCGGCGACTGCAACGGCCAGGAGCAGAGCATCCACAATGCCACCACCTCTGGCTTCATCGCGGCGTACCGGATGTAAGGCCCTGTTCCGGCTTCCCAGCTCCCCGGCTGTGCCGGTGGCGGTTGGAGGAGGCGGAGGACGACCCCGCTTGACAAAGCAAAGCAAGCGTCGCTTGGATAGGCGGCGCTTGTGCGTTTGAGGTGTATGATGCTAGAAGTAGGCAACTTGTTTCCCGATGTTTCCTATCGATCCTATGATGGGACCATAAAGGACCTGTATGCCCAGATCGGGCAGAACCCGGCGGCGACCCTGTTTTTGCGGTATGTAGGCTGCACCAAATGCCAGCTGGATATCCACGAGCTGCTTTCCCACCAGAAGGAGATCGCGGAAAAGGGGGTCCAGGTATTCGTGGTGTTTCAAAGCGCCCCTTCCACGGTCCGGGAGAGCCTAACGGATTTCCCCTTTGAGATCATATGCGATCCCATCCAGGCGCTGTACAAGCGCTTTGACGTGCTGCCCGCCCAGACCAAAGAGGAATTTTTGGATGTAGCCCACTTTGCCGAGGCCCACAAGTCCTTCCAGGAAAAGAAGCAGGACCTGGGCCTAGTACATGGGGCGTATGAAGGGGACGAGCTACAGCGACCGGCAATTTTCTTATTGGATGCAAAAAAGCGGATCGTTTACCTCCACTATGCCGCCAGTTTGATGGATATGCCCTCGGTGGAGAGCTGGCTCCGCAGGCTTTGATCGCGCCCGGGACCCGGCAGGAATGCTCGACAGGCCCGGTCGCCTGGGCCGCCCATAGTTACGTTAGGGCCGGGACTCCATGAAAGAATAAACGACGGCCGCAAGCCTGGTTTAATGGCTTGCGGCCTTTTTTGATACTTGCCGGCGCCTTACGGGAGCCGGCGCTGCGCCGGCCCCTGCCTTGGAAGGGCTATTCCAGTTCAAACGCCCCAGTATACAGCTGATAATACTGGCCCTTTTGCTGGATCAGCTGCTCGTGATCCCCCCGCTCGATGATGCGGCCCTGTTCCAGCACCATGATGGCCTTGGCATTGCGCACGGTGGAGAGCCGGTGGGCGATGACAAATACGGTCCGGCCGTCCATCAGGGCGTCCATGCCCTCTTGCACAATGGCTTCGGTACGGGTATCGATGGAGGAGGTGGCCTCGTCCATGATCATGACCGGCGGGTCCGCCACCGCGGCGCGGGCAATGGAGATCAGCTGGCACTGGCCTTGGGACAGGTTGTTGTTGTCGCCGCTGATCATGGTCTGGTAGCCGTTGGGCAGACGGGTGATAAAGGAGTCCGCGCCGGATAGCTTTGCCGCCTGGATACATTCTTCGTCCGTGGCGTCCAGCTTGCCATAGCGGATGTTATCCATCACCGTGCCGGTAAACAGGTTCACATCCTGTAATATGATGCCCATGGAACGGCGTAGATCGGGCTTTTTGATCTTGGTGATGTTGATGCCGTCGTAGCGGATCTTGCCGTCGGCTAAATCGTAAAACCGGTTGATCAGGTTGGTGATGGTGGTTTTCCCTGCGCCCGTGGCCCCCACAAAGGCGATCTTCTGCCCGGGCTTGGCGTACAGCGAAATATCATGCAGGACGGTTTTTTTACCGTCATAGCTGAAGTCCACATGGTCAAAGACCACGTTGCCCTGCACCTTCACATAGGTCAAGGTGCCGTCGTGATGGGGGTGCTTCCAGGCGTAGATGGGCCCATCGGCGCATTCGATCAGCTGGCCGCCCTCCTCCTTGGCCCGGACCAGGGTCACATACCCATCGTCCTGTTCGGGCTCGTTGTCCATTAGGGCAAAGATACGCCCGGCCCCTGCAAACCCCAGAACTGCGCTGTTCATCTGCTGGGCGGTCTGGGTGATGGAGGAGGTAAACTGCCGGATCAGCCCTAGGAAGGAGATCAGCGTTCCCAGGGTCGTGGCGAACATGCCCGCGCCGAACAGGGCCATTGCGCCGCCGATGATGGCCACCAACAGATATTGCAGGTTGCCGAATCCGGCCATGAGGGGCATCATGGCGCCGGCGGCGCCGTTTGCCCGCAGGGCGTTGGCATAGAGGTCCTGGTTCAGCTCTTGCAGCCGCGCATTGGCCGCCTCCTCGTGGCAAAAGACCTTCACCACCTTCAGGCCTCCAAACATTTCTTCGATATAGCCGTTCAGCGTCCCGGTGGATTCTTGCTGCCGGGCAAAGTATTTTCCGCTATACCGGACAATGGCCCGGGCCGCCAGCACCATAATGGCGGATAAAACCACCACCATCCCCGTAAGGATCAGGCTGAAGCGGAGCATAAAGCAGAAGGCGAATACAATGGTGACGCAGGAGGAGATCATCATGGGCAAGCTCTGGGCGATAAACTGCCGCAGGGTATCCGTATCGTTGGTGTAGACGCTCATGATGTCGCCGTGGGTGTGGGAATCGAAAAAGCGGATGGGGAAGGTCTGCATCTTGACAAACAAATCGTCCCGGATCTCCTTGAGCATCCGCTGTCCGATCTTGGCGATGGTCCGGTTGTAAAACAGGGTGCCCAGCGCGCCCAGGAAAAAGATCCCCGCCATCGCCGCAACCACGCGGAACAATTCGGCGAATTTGTCCTCCCCGGTGCGCAGCATCTCCAGGATATAGTCGTCGATGATGACCTGCATAAAGGCGTTGCCCACCATGGCGGCTACCACGCTAACGAGAATGCATAGGACCACAAATAGAAACGCCTTTTTGTGCCGGGCGGCCACATACCCCATGAGCCTTGCCATGGCGCTGGTCGTGGATTTATTCATCCTGCTCACCTCCTTTGCGCTGGGATTCATAAACCTCTTGGTAGATCTGGTTGGTTTTCAGCAGCTCCCCGTGGGTGCCGATGGCATCGATACGTCCGCCGTCCATGACGATGATCCGGTCCGCGTCCTCCACGGAGGAGATGCGCTGGGCAATGATGAGCTTCGTGGTTTCCGGCAGATAGGAGCGCAAGCCCTTACGGATCAGCGCATCCGTTTTTGTGTCCACGGCGCTGGTGGAGTCGTCCAAAATGAGGATCTTAGGATGCTTGAGCAAGGCCCGGGCAATGCACAGCCGTTGCTTTTGCCCGCCGGATACATTGGTGCCGCCCTGTTCGATGTAGGTGTCGTAGCCCTCCGGGAAGGCGCGGATAAAGCCGTTCGCCTGGGCCAGCTTACAGACCTCCACCAGCTCTTCGTCGGTGGCGTTTTCGTTGCCCCAGCGGAGGTTTTCCTTGATGGTGCCGGCAAAGAGCACATTCTTTTGCAACACCATGGCCACCGCGTCCCGAAGGGCCTCCAAATCATACGTCCGGATGTCCTTACCGCCTACGGATACGGTCCCCACGGTGGCGTCGTATAGCCGGGGGATCAATTGCACCAGGGAGGATTTTCCAGAACCGGTGCCGCCGATGATGCCAATGGTTTCCCCGGAGCGGATATGCAGATCGATATCGGACAAGCATAGGTTGGCGGGATCCCCCACATAGCTAAAGCCCACATGCTCGAAGCGGACCTCCCCATTGGGGATCGTATCCACCCCATGGTGAGGATTGTCGATGGTAGGCTGCTCCTGGAAGATCTCCTGGATCCGGCTGACGGATTCCCGGGACATCATCAGCATCACATAGATCATGGACAGCATCATCAGGGACATCAGGATCATCATGGAATAGGTGATCAGGTTTTGCAGCTGGCCGGTGGTCATGGGGATGCCGGCCAGGATCGTCCCGTTTCCCGAACCGACAATAGCCTTGGCGGAAAACCAGGCGATCAGGGTGATGCAGATATAGATCCCCATCTGCATGAAAAACGGGTTAAAGGCGATGGTGGTTTCCGCCTTGGTAAAATCCGACCGGATCTCCTCGGAGATATTCTCAAACTTTTGGGCTTCGTAGTCCTCCCGCACAAAGCCTTTCACCACCCGGATGCCGTGGAGGTTTTCCCGGACGACGCCGTTGAGCCGGTCATAGGTTTTGAACACCCGGTGAAAAATAGGATGGGTGACCCGGGCGATGCCCATCAGGCCGACAAACAGGATGGGGATCACCACCACATAGACCAGCCCGATCTGCCAATTGGTGGAAAAGGCCATAAACAAAGCGCACACAATAGAGATGGGCGCTTTGGCCGCCACCCGCAGGATCATCATAACGGCGTTTTGCACGTTCATCACGTCCGTGGTCATGCGGGTGACCAGGCTGTTGGTGGAGAATTTGTCGATGTTGGTAAAGGAGAAGTTTTGGATGCGCGCAAACATGGCGTCCCGCAAATTCCTTGAAAGCCCGGCGGCGGCTTTGGTGGATGTCAGCCCGCTGACGGTGCCGACTATCAGGCAAGCCAGGGCGATGAGCAACAGTTCCAGCCCAAAGCTCCATATGGTATGCATGGTGGTGCCGGAATTGGATAGCGAATCGATAAATCGCCCGATGATGATGGTTAAACAAAGCTCTCCAACCGCCTCGAAGGCCACCAAAATTGGGGTCACGACGGCGTCTTTTTTATATTGGTTTAGGTATTTTAGTAGTTGAAACATGCCGAGTTATATACCTCCTTTCCATATGCAAAGCGTACGGCTAATTTACGTGGTTGATTTAGGCAATCCTTCCGGCGGCTGCCGCCTTTCCGGCATCCTCTCCCCAGGCGCGCCTTGGCGGGCCGCACTGAGGGCTGGAAGCTCTCCTGTGGCGGGTGCAACCGCCATAGGGACGGCATAAAAAAACCGGCGGACATTTCGCCCTTGTCCGGCGCTATGCGGCCGGCCGTGGGAGGAATCCCACGGCGGGAGGCAGGGCGCTGGAAAATATGGGGCCAAACGTGACGCGGTAGCCTGGGGAAGGTCGTTACGAACGGTCAAAAATTGCTGCTTCCATAGGATGGTAAGGCCGTTTCCACAAACGCCCGTTGCCGGATCCTTCCGCCCCGTTGGGCAGACCCTTTTGCGAGGGCAGGCCGCGGCTCCTAAAAGCCGGCTGCCATGCCCGGACAGCATATCCTCCAATTGTTCGGGTTCAAACGGGGCGGTTGGCAGCGGGGCTGAGAAGGGACCGCCAAAAACCGTGCCGGCGGTTTCTCAGGCGGCGTTGGGAACGGGCTGGGACCCGCCGGAGCAGCTTGCATATTCCATCAAGTCAAGCCTAGGAGGGAACCGCCCCATGGCTATTCGCCGCGGAACAATTTAGCCCCACACAGAAACTATTATAAGGATTTTCCGTTGAAAGTGAATTTAGATTTTGCTATTATAAATAAGATATCCTTATTAATCGGAAGGGAGTTACCTAAATGAATACCATGCAGCTCGCCTGCTTTTTGGCAGTGGCGGAGACGTTGAATTTTGCCCGGGCCGCGGAGCGGCTCCATGTGACCCAGCCCGCCGTTACCCAGCAGATCCGTTCCTTGGAAACGGAGCTTAACGTAAAGCTGTTTCGGCGCACCACCAGAACCGTTGTCCTCACCCAAGCAGGGCTGGTATTCCTGGGGGATGCGAAAGCCATGCTGGAAATTTCGGAGCGGGCAAAGCGGCAAGCAAAACATGCCATGACGGATACGCGGGAGCCTTTTGTAATCGGCTGCCATGTCCATAGCGAGGTTTTTCATTTGACGGGTCCCCTGCAGGAGATGCGAGAACGATTCCCCAGCTTTTATCCCATATTCCAAATCGTCCCCTTTCAGCACCTATACCAACGTTTAATAGAAGAAACGGTGGATGTGGTGGTGTCCTTCCGGGAGGGCGGGCTAAAAGAGGCCATCCATTATCGGGAGCTGATGCAAATACGGGCTACAGGTATTATGCAGGTAACCCATCCTTTAGCCCAGGCAGGGGAACTGCATGTTTGCGATTTGCGGCAGGCGCCTATCATCATCCTGAACCCCCAGAAATGTCCCGAGGAGTATAGAAGCCTGATGCACCATATTTTGGAGGATCGTTCGCCTGGGGAGGTATATTTTTGCGATTCCGTAGAGGTTTCCGTAACCCTGGCCCAAGCGGGGTACGGCGTGGCCATCGTCCCAGACCTGTTTTACCATCAGGACGAAAGGTTTGCCCACCTGCCGATCGTGGACGCGGCCCCCTTGTCCTATGGCGTATATTACCAGTCGTTGGCAGGCCACCCCCTTCGTAAAGCCTTTGTGGAGTTGGCAAAAAAGCATTTTTCCCAGCAGCCTTAAGCTGCTTTGGCTTTGCGGCGGCCTGCTTTTGCCGGGAATCGATTTCATTTTCCTATGGCTGCAAATCAGTGGGCCCGGTAAAACGCCGCCATTTCCATGGGCGAGCAGGGCGCTCTTTTGCACTGGCACAATGCTATTTTACAAATTTGTTTTATTTTTAAACTTATATACGAAATTTGGTTTAAAATTGTCTTTTTGAATCGCGATTAAATCATTATCGAATTATAACCTTGTTATAAGCAGTTAACTATGCTATAATATGGTAAAATCTATATTGCTATATCGTAATATGGATTATAGCATAATTTTATGGCGTAAAATTAAGGTTGACACGTATGCAAAACCAAGGGACAATTTTGACAGACAGACAGACAGACAGACAGACAGACAG
>QAKH01000046.1 GCA_003343885.1 Clostridiales bacterium
CTTTCCGGACTGAACAAGCTGTTCAAGAAGCGGAAGAATGTCCTGTATATTAGAAATCTTCTTATCAGTTATAAGAAGAAGCGCGTCGTCAATTACTGCTTCCATTTTATCTGTATCAGTAACCATGTAAGGAGAAATGTATCCGCGGTCAAACTGCATACCTTCAACAACTTCGCAGTATGTGTCGGCAGACTTTGATTCCTCAACGGTAATAACACCGTCTGACGTAACCTTCTCCATTGCGTCGGCAATAAGCTTTCCGATTACTTCATCAGCGGAAGAAACAGCGCCGACTCTTGCTATATCACTTGAACCGTTAACTTTCTTGGAAATTCCGGCAAGGCTTTCTACTGCCTTGTTAACAGCCTTTTGGATACCCTTTCTAACAATCATGGGATTTGCTCCTGCCGCAACATTCTTCATTCCTTCTCTTACAAATGCCTGAGCAAGAAGAATAGCTGTGGTTGTTCCGTCTCCGGCAGCATCATTAGTCTTGGTAGCAACTTCTTTAAGAAGCTGTGCCCCCATGTTTTCCATGCTGTCTTCAAGATCAATCTCTTTAGCTATTGTCACACCGTCATTCGTAATAAGGGGAGAACCGAATTTTTTATCAAGAACAACATTTCTTCCCTTAGGACCAAGCGTTACCTTTACTGTATCTGCTACTGCGTCAACGCCTTTTTTAAGAGCGTTTCTTGCATCAATTCCATAAGCGAGTTCTTTTGCCATATCAATCTACCTCCTAAAAATCACGTTTAAATCAGTCTTCAACAACAGCGAGAATGTCGCCCTGTCTAACTACGGAATACTCAACTCCGTCAAGCTTAACTTCAGTGCCGGAATATTTGCTTGTTATAACCTTATCGCCTTTTTTAACCGTCATAACAACTTCTTTTCCGTCAACCATTCCGCCGGGACCTACTTCTATAACTTCAGCTATGCTTGGCTTTTCCTGCGCAGACGCTGTAAGAATAATTCCACCCTTGGTGGTTTCCTCAGCTTCGATTGTTTTGATAACTACTCTGTCTGAAAGAGGTCTAAGTTTCATTTTATATTCCTCCTAAATACTTTAATTGTGTTTTAGCACTCGATTATATCGAGTGCTAACTTACATATTGTATTGTATACCTACATATCCAAAAAATCAATAGTTTTTTCCAGTTTTAACAGTTTTTTAACATTTATTTTTAGCACAGCTTCGTGTACTGCGCCAGTATAATTCAAAAAAGTTTGAGTTCATTTACTTCAACAACGCTGTGACTTTTATTGGTAAAAAGAATTTGAGCGTTACTGTTATCAAGCACTATGGCGCAGCCGACAAAATCAACAAGCTTGCGGGAACTGTCCGTAATATCTCTAGAACCGATAACAACCGGGCATACCTGTCCTTTATCGTCAAGCTTTCCTCCGATAGGTGATATCTCTGTTGTATGCAGATGTCCGTAGAGCATAATATGCGGTTTTATGCTGTTTCCAAGCAAGTCCAGCCAGTTTTTGAATAAATCCTGTTCGATATCAAAAGGCGCCGGAAGAGTCATGGAAAAAGGATTATGCACAATAACAAGTTTGTATTTCACGCCGCTGTCAAGATACTCACTCTGCGCGTCTTTAATTATGTTTTCAAGATATTTAGTTTCGTCGCATCTGAATGAATGACAGCAAACTGTGTGACCGTATTCGTCAAAACTGTCTTCTTTATCCTCGCCGCAATCCATGACTATACCCCATACACAGCCGGCTCTGAATGTGAAATATGACTTGCCGTCTTTAGTTGGAGTATATTCAGCAATATTTTCCGCGTAAAATCCTCTTGTATCATGGTTTCCGCGCGAAAAAACGCATGTCCTTGAGCCTCCGGTAACACTTTCACACAATCTGTATATCAGGTCAAAATTTTCTATTTTTCCGCTGTGATCCGGGATATCGCCGTTAAGGATAAAAAGATCGGGCTTATCGGGAAAATATCCGGCAGTCATTGCGGGAATGTCAAATCTGCCATGTGTATCAGAAAGATGATAAATATTTATTTTACCGTTCGCCGGGACAGGCCTGAATTCATACTTCGCGCTGACCGGGGACTCAGTTTCCGGAAAATATGGTTTTCTGTCTATGATTTTACGGTAGCTGACTGTATACTCCCCCGCTCTGTCAAGCTCGGCGGACGGTACAGTGACGCGGTGCAGCCTGGTGGAGGACCGGATAATGCCGTTTGAGTGGTCAAAATAATCCTTTCCGTTAATTGTTACCCAAAATAAAACATCGCTTTTTACAGGTACCATTATTTGATAATCAGTGCCCACCGCAAAAACGGCAGGGCATGTTTTGAATTCCGGCAGTAAAGATACACGATTCATGTCAAAACCTTCCTTATCTTTTATTAGAACTTATTTGTATCAACAGCTGAATATAAGCTTATGATCGTTATTTGTAATGCATTTTATAAGAGAACCGTAATTATAAACATCATCACGGCAAATAATGCCGCCGCGCGCGAGATCTTCAATCTCATGAAAATCAGAACCGGAAATTCCGGTAAGTCCATAGTGTTTTGCCCACATGTAAGCAAATTCATTTCGTGAATTATGATCATAGTGACCGTTGTGTATTTCTATTCCGTCAAGCAATCCGGGATCAGTAACCCTCATGTTATTTCTAAAAGGATGCGCCTGGAAAACTTTCAGTCCGTCTGCACGTATAGACTTTAGTCCTTCTGAAATAGGCATATACATTAGGTTATCATGTTTAATGAAGTAATCCGGCTCGGCACCGTATACGGGATAATCCGTCTGATTTGCTTCGGAAAAGCGAAACTCACATCCGTAATACACTTCAAGCTCCATGTCTTTTGCCGCCTTCAGTGCCGCATAGTAGCCTTCAACCTGCTTTTCAAGCATCTCGCCGACGTTTTTATAATTGTTTACATATCTCGGAATACAGTGATCAGTGATAACAATTCCAGAATATCCGGCATTTTTGTAAAGCCTTACAACGTCCTTTGCGTCGACGTGACCGCACTCGCTCGATTCATTTGTGTGAACATGCAAATCGTATAATTTCATCTTAACCGCCGTTTCTTTTAAAATATTGATAGTAGGAACATTTTAACATTCCGTTATAAAGCTTTCTTGCTTTATCCGCTTTTTTTCCGTAATACCTCTCAAATTCATCGTCTGAAGTAATGATGTATATTTGCCATGGAGAAAGGCTCGGAAAATTTTGACCGATTTTTTTATACAGCTCCCTCGCAGTACGAACCGTTTCAAGGCGTTCCCCGTAAGGAGGATTACATACAATTGTGGTACGGACTCCGTCGTACTGAATTTGTGCAGCGTCTTTTTTAAACAAAGTGACGTATTTTTCCATTCCGGAACGCTTTAAATTAGCCGCAACCGTTTTAAGGACGTTTCCGTCAATGTCAGAGCCGAACGCTTTAAACTCACAATCCCTCTTTATTTTTGACTCCCCCTCTTCCCTGACTTTTTTCCAAATTTTACTGTCAAGGAAGCTATAACTTTCCGCTATAAAATGTCTGCGAAGTCCGGGCGGAGTATCAGTCATTATGAGAGAAGCTTCTATAGGAATTGTTGCAGAGCCGCAGAACGGATCCCAAAGGCGGACGTCCTCGCGGGGACGCGCAATCTTAACCAATGCGGCGGCGAGCGTTTCCCGTATAGGAGCCTCGCCGGACTCAGTACGATATCCCCGTTTGTGAAGCGGCACTCCGCTTGTATCAATCATTATGCTTGCTTTATCATCAAGTATAAAGAATTCAACGGGTATTTTTGTTCCGGTTTCCTCAAACCAGTCTATCCTGTAAAAATTTTTGAGTCTTTCAACTATTGCTTTTTTGACAATACTCTGGCAATCCGGGATAGAAAAGAGCTTTGATTTTATCGCGTGTCCTTTTACCGGAAATGCGTCGTTCTTTCCGATAAAATGTTCCCATGGCAATGATTTTACACCGTCAAAAAGCTCAGTAAAAGTTTCTGCACTAAAAGTACCGACCTCAATATACACACGCTCCGCAGTACGCAAAGAAACATTTGCCTTTGCAAGTACTTCTGCGTTTCCCGTAAAAAACACACGTCCATCGATAGTGCCGGTTCTCCTGCCGCCGCAGGCGTCAATTTCCTCTCCGACAAATTTCTCAAGTCCAAACAGGCATGTTGCCGCAAAATTATAGTTTTCTGTCATATTCACCTCAAAAATATAGGGGAAACCGACAAAACATCCGATGATTTACCCTTTCAATAATTTACTTATCAGCTTCGGTGTTGATACCGGTATATATTTTTTCGTAATCTTTATTTTTGTCAGCCCTTGTGCGTACAAAAGCCCCTGCTCCAAGGCGAACAAAAGCAACAACTGCGTAAACTCCTATGAACAGAAGCGTCATGCATATAACCATGAAAACCTTATTGGTAGCAGCGGCATTGTCTGTTAAGTAAGATTTTGCAGCTCCGCCCGTTACGTATGTGACAAAAAAAGAAGCATAGGATAAAATGAAATGTATACTTCTTACTGCAACAACATTCATTTTTAAAGCTATGAAGTCGCAAATAGTAAAAGTAAGGGCTATTAGTGCTGAAAAAAGGGCATTCCACATAATTTGTGAGCAGAACATGACATAATCCTCATTCAATATCAGCCCAACTAATGCAAAGGCAAGCGTAATACACCCGAAAGTACAGAAAAACCTGCGCATGAAAAGTAAAATAACGCTTCCAAACATGTTTACATGTCCTTTTTCATCTATTTTGTTGACTTCTTTCATTTACATCCCCCTTACTTTTATTCACAAGCAAAATCAAAGCATTTCAAGAAAATGAATGAGTCTGTTTGCAATAACCTGATTGCCCTTATCATTCGGGTGAAGTCCGTCAGGGCAGTATGTATTTTTATGAGCTTCGATATCCGGCTGTATGCCTGCAGAAGCAAACAAATCAAGCACGGGTATGGAATAATACTCGGCGGTAATTCTCATCATATCCACATAATCTTTAAGCGTTTTTCCGTGGAGCTGATTCGGAATACTGTCGCCTTCTCTGTGGAGAGGAGTCATGAACACTATTGTTTTATCAGGATATTTTTCAATAAGTCCGCGCATAAGATAGTGCAGAGCACCGCAATATGTATCAGGCGTACGATCTTCAAAGTTTCCGAAATCAGCGTCTCCATGACCATAGTCATTTGTTCCTCCAAATACTACGATTATATCAGCGTCGTCATCCATTTTTGAAAATCTTCCGCAAAAATCATTCAGGTCATATACTTCATTTGTAACAGTTTTCTGTTTTGCTATTCTTGTTCCGCCAATTCCGTAGTTTCTCATAGCGCCGAGTTTTGCCATTTTTTCCACAAGGCAAGTGTAACGTGTCGGAACCGATGAAGCTCCGGCTCCTTCTGTAATGCTGTCACCTAAAAAATTAATTTTCTTTCCTTCAAGAACCATGATAACCTCTCTCCTCTAATGATAATTATTGCACTATATAAAACATTAAGCTTGTTATAATTCTGTCTTTACTGCACAGCAAACTCGTTCTATTCCAAACGTATCTGTAATCAGCTTTGTCGTGAATTTTTTTGAGTGAAATATTGCGTTTACCTCTCTTGCGATATCATATCCAACCTCAAGAAGAATACAGCCGTTATCCTTTAAATATTTCTGATACCTGCATGCAATGATTTTATAAAACTCTAATCCGTCATGTCCGCCGTTCAGGGCAATATAAGGTTCATGGAGAACTTCCGGCTCAAGTTTAGGAATATCGTCGGTTTTTATATAAGGCGGATTTGACACTATTACGTCCGGAATTTGTATAGGTACAAAATCAAGTATATCGCAGCACACAAATTCCAATAGCTCCGGCGTTATTCCGTGATATTCGGCGTTTTTTCTTGCATACTTCAACGCTTTCTCAGATATATCGACAGCTGTTGCAGTAACGTCCGGACGGTTGTTTAGCACAGATACCGAAATACATCCGCTTCCGGTGCAAAGATCAAGCAAGTGACCGCCTCGGGGAAGCATCTTTATCGCATATTCAGCCAGCATTTCCGTCTCCGGTCTTGGAATAAGACACCCTTTTCCGCAAAACATTCGTAATCCGAAAAAATCCCACTCGCCGCAGATATACTGCAACGGCTCACGTTCAAGTCTTCTTTCAAGAGCTTTTGAGAGCTGACTTATTTTTGCAGCTGAAAGAGACTCCCGCCGTTTCATCAAAAGTTCGTTTTTATTTACTCCAAGCGCCCACATAAGCAGCTGCTCGGTTTCGAATCTCGGATTATCCGTTATTTTTGACAGGGCATTTATAGCTTTTGTTTTAAATTCATTAACAGTCATTTTTGACTCCGAAAATCAACGCTTGAAAAAAAGTTCAAGCGTTAGTCTATTAAAATAACATAAAAATGCAACAAGAAAAAATACTATTTACTCTTGCTCATGAATATTTTCATCTTTTTTATCGTTTACATCGTTCTCAGCCGCTTCTGTTTCCGAGACATTTTCAGTTACAGGATATATATCCGGAAGAGCGGCTTTGAGAGAAGCAATTGCAACCTCAATTTGTGATATATCCGGCTCTTTTGTTGTAAGTCTTTGTATCCACAAGCCAGGTGCAGACAGTATTCTCACAAACAGATTGTTATGTTTTCCCGCGTATCTTATAAATTCAAAACCAATACCGACAATTATCGGAAGCATTGCTATTTTAATCGGTATGCGCAGATATATATTAACATCGATATATAAAACAGAAACCAAAATTCCGATAAACATTATAACAAACAGAAAACTCGTTCCGCAGCGCGGATGAAAACGAATCTGCTTTTTAACATTTTCCGGAGTTAGCTCAAGTCCCGCTTCATGGCAGAATATGGACTTGTGTTCTGCGCCATGATACTGAAAAACGCGCTTCATGTCAGGGATCAAAGAAACGAGAGCTATATAAATTATAAAAATCAATATTTTGGAAACTCCGTCAACGGCGCTTTTTATAATCCGCACATCAGTAAATCTTGCAACAAAATCAGAAATCATCGCCGGAAGAACAAAGAACAATCCGACGGAAAGAAATACTCCGAGAACTATACCAACAGCGGAGGCAATGGTTGCTAAGCCCTTGCCGAACTTTTCACGAAGCCATATTTCAAATTTAGACTCTTCTTCTTCAATGCCAAGCATATCAGCAGAACGATTGAGCGTTTTAAAACTCAATTTCATCATTTCAACAAAATTGACAATTCCTCTGATAATTGGTACATTTAGAAATTTATATTTTGTGCGGACAGTAGTTGCCGGTTCTACCTCAGTGACTATATTTCCGTCGGTTTTGCGTACTGACAAGGCAACATAATCTTTTGATTTCATCATGACGCCTTCAAGTACCGCCTGACCGCCTACCGTTCCAAGTCTGTCATTGCAACATTTATTTTTATTCATAATATTATTCGCTTTCTTATTAATTCAAGGGGTATTATAAACATGCTTTTAAAACCGTATATTGTAATATTATTGCCGTTTCGTAAATTTAGGAATAATACTCAGGTACATTACTCTTAAAAAATGCGCATACAAGTGATGTAACGTCCGAGTAGCTCTCAACACCCGAACTGACGCCCTGAGATTTTAAGTAAGTGTCGTTAACTGTTGAAGCAAATTCAGCAATCTCAGACTTACTGTATTTTTCAAAAAATTCACTGTATGCAACATATTCATCTATAATTCGGGGATTCACAGCGCTGCTTAAGTATTCAACCGTTTCATAACTCATATCACGGACAAGATACTCATAAATATTCAAGCAGGCAGAATAAACAAGATAATCGTCATCAGAAGATATGCAGGCAAGAAAAGCAAAATAATTTGCGTCGTTTTCATTTGCTATACCAAGCTGATGTGCTATTTCATGCGCAGTAGTAAATGCAACAACGTAATCGGGATAATTTGCGTTTACGTTTGACTCTCCGGTAAGCGGCATATACATTCCGGAGATATGTGTATACGTCCACGGCTCGGAAAGCGCCGGTCTTTTAACACTGACAACGGGAGGAAGAATATTGACAACTTCAGAATAACCGTTCATTATTTTTTCTGTAAGCTCGTCAGCACCGTAAGGCATTACAGTTGCTCCGTTCGGAGCAGAATATATGTTGTAAAGAGCGTTATCTGCAAGAGACAAGAGAATAGCGGCAGTCACTTCCACATCAGTTTGAGTAACAGAGGAAGTGTCAAAACCAAACATCTTTTCAGCGCTGTATCTTTTGTAACAGATTCCAAAAGTATTGATAAAAACACTTAACAAAATCAGAACAATGCTAAACAGCTTTACAAAAAAAGACTTAATTTTTCCTTTATTGCCATAAACGGCTGTATAATAAACGGCACGTATAAGAAAAAATACCAAAAGAATAGGTGCAAGCAGTACAAAAGTTTCAGCAAGAGAGAAAGGCATCCAAAAGGTAACGCAAGCTAAAATCAGCCTCAAAGGAGAAGATACTGTATTTGAGTAGAGTTCGGCAAAATCGCTTGACATCATGCCGAACACCATTATAATTACGGAATATGCAAATATTACAATAGAAATGAGGCAAAATTTTCCAATTCGCAACCGCAAGGGATTTCTGTGTTCCGGTTCGGAACCAATTTGCTCATTTGCGGGCTGCTCATTTGCGGGCTGCGCATCTGTTGACTGCTCATTTATTATCTTCTCATTTATGGTCTTGTCATTAGTTGTCCGTATCAGCTCATTGTCCATCCTGTTGAGTGTCCCCCGAATAATTAGCATAATAGTAATCAAATATTGACGCAGCAACACTTGCCGCCCTTGAGCTGCTGTAACCGTTTTCAACAACCACCGCAACGGCAATTTCCGGATTATCATACGGAGCAAATCCCACAAAAAGAACCGTGTCACTGCCATTTGAGACCTGAGCAGTACCGGTTTTGCCGCCAATGTCTTTTGCATACGGCTTTCCCATAAAAACGCCTTGAGCTGTACCGCCCTCGTCATCGACAACCGAGCGCATAGCCGACTTAATTATACTTACAGTTTGGTCTGAAAGGTGCGTTTGATCGATAATTTCCGGCTGATTTTCATACACGGGAACACCGGTATAAAACTCGTCTATTGACTTGAGAATTGTCGTTTTATAGCGTTTGCCGCCATTAACAATTGTAGACATATAAGACGCTAATTGCAAAGGTGTAAATGCGTTATCCGACTGACCTATTGCCATTTGCAGCGTATCTCCCGGATTCCAGACATAACCATTTGCTTCTCTATACTCCGGACTTGCAAGAATTCCTTCAGATTCGGGAACTTCAATCCCTGTTTTTACTCCTAATCCAAAGTCTTTTGCATATTCAACAATCGTATCAATTCCCATCTGATCGGCAATCGAGTAGAAAAAATAGTTACATGACACTCTTATGGCGTCAGAAACATTGACATAACCGTGCGTCTGACCGTACCTCAAGTACACCCAACACCTCGGCTTATATGTTTCGTACTTGTCATATTCGCCTTTATCGTAAATATATGTGTTAGAATCGATAGTCCCAGTGTCGAGTGCCGCTGCCGCGGTAAGCATTTTAAACGTTGATCCCGGCGGATAAATTCCCTGTGTTGCTCTGTTTATAAGCGGCTTGTCCGGATTATTCAGCAAGTCATTGTAATCTTCCGAAAAGGTATTAAGATCAAAGCCAGGTACGCTTGCAAGCACAAGAGTTTCACCCGTATTTACATCAACTACGGCTGCTGCGCCTGCTCGGCAATCTTCTCCGGTATGATCTCCCCCTTCCAGTGCCGAATATTCGACGGCAAGAGCAATCTGTTCATTAAGTGCCTGTTCAGCCACCTGCTGCATTCCGCTGTCAATTGAAAGCCTTACTGAATATCCAAGCTTTGGTTCCTCAGTGATTTCGTATCCAACCACATTATTATCTGAATCTATCTCACAAAGTGCAACGCCGTCGGAACCGTGCAGATATTCTTCAAACACTTTTTCTGCACCGTCTTTCCCTATCATCGCATCATATGAATATCCTTTTTCAACGACATATTCCTGCGCTTCATTCTCAAAAATAGGTCCGACACGTCCGAGAATATGACACAAAGTAGTGCTCATATCATATTCTCTGGTATAAGATTTTGATATTTCTATGCCATGGAGCATATGTTTACGCTCAGATATTACAGTGACAATCTCTTCGTCAACATTGCTCATAAGCACATACGGGTAAAGAGAAGAAAAGTCATTAACCTCCATATCATAACGAATTGCAGTTATTTTTCTGCCCTTATAGGTGTTCTTTATATCGTCCGGAATATCGTATCTTTCAGTGAGAAAGTCATAAAAATCCGTTCCGGTCAAAACGCTCTTTTCTTCTTCTGTTATAGAAAGGAATTTCTCAAACATTCTGCTTTTTTCGTCATCAAAAATATAATCCGAGTCCAGACTGTACGGATACTCCAAAGTCAGCGGACAATTATCCGGCAACTCGACTCCGTACTCAGCAAGAATGTCAATCAACTGCGACAGGACCTCTGCCGAAGCTCCGGAAGCGAGTGTCGTCCGGTTAATTTCTATATTATACGACGGAACATTTGAAACAAGCATATTTCCGAAACGGTCATATATTTGTCCCCTTTGAGCAGAAATGGATGCATTTTTGAAATTATTAGCGCTGAAGCTTTCGGCAAAATTTTCATCTCCGGAAAACTGGAGATAATATAGTCTTGCCGCAAAAACAACGCACACAATACAAAAGAAAAAGACGATAAAATACTGTCTCGGCACAGATACATCCGATAAACTTGTCTTTTTGCGCCGAATCAACATATTTTTCGTCCTTCCTCTGTTTTTTCTTTAGTTTAGACCCAAATTCAGTAATTTGAAATAATTTCCTTTACAATCAGGCTTGCACGGTGTGCGGCTATATTCGCTATTGTTTCAAAAGAAACGTTTGCGTTTTCATCAGCCTTATCCGAAATAGCACGGATTACAAGGAACGGTATTTTATTGACTACTGCTGCGTGCGCAACAGCCGCTCCTTCCATTTCAGTGCAAAGTGCGTTATACTTTTCACGCAGCTCCTTTTTATACGCATTATCCTCAACAAATCTATCGCCGGAAACAATCATTCCGACCTCGTAATTAAACTTTTCTTCGTTCGTACTCAGTTTAATAGCCGCATCCACTGCAAGCTTTACAAGCTTATCGTCTGCTCTAAAAACCGAACAGTGCGGAGAATATTTTTCGAGTACATCTATCGGATAAAAGTCGTGATATGTAAGTTCGCTTGAAATGGCAACGTCGCATATCTCAAGTTTTTCGGAAATTCCTCCGGCTACACCGGAGTTGATTACAAAATCCGGGGCTGCAAAATCAAAGAGCCGCTGAGCGCAGACAGCCGCATTTACTTTGCCGACTCCGCAAAGTGTTAGGTACGCATCGTGTCCGGAAAAACTTCCCTTATATATATACTTATTAGCGTCAACCGGCACTGCGTTAAATTCCTTTATAAACAACTCTATTTCACAGTCAAGCGCCGCAATAATTCCTATTTTCGCCATTTTCACACCTCAATCAAGATAATCTCTGAGTCTTTTTGAACGGCTCGGATGGCGCAGCTTTCTCAAAGCTTTAGCTTCAATCTGACGGATACGTTCACGAGTTATATTAAATACTTTTCCAACTTCTTCAAGAGTTCTTGTTCTGCCGTCCTCAAGTCCGAAACGCAGTTTAAGCACATGCTCTTCTCTGGGCGTCAGGGTATGGAGAACTTCGCAGAGCTGTTCTCTCAAAAGCGTATATGAAGCCGCTTCCGCCGGAGCCGGAGCGTCATCGTCCGGAATAAAGTCGCCGAGATGGCTGTCCTCTTCCTCGCCGATAGGAGTTTCAAGGCTAACCGGTTCTTGAGCAAGTTTCATTATTTCACGGACTTTATCTACGCTCATATTCATTCTATCGGCAATCTCTTCCATAGAAGCTTCGTGACCGAGTTCCTGCAAAAGCTGACGGGAAACACGTAAAACCTTGTTTATGGTTTCAACCATATGCACAGGGATACGTATTGTTCTTGCCTGGTCGGCAATGGCTCTTGTAATTGCCTGTCTTATCCACCATGTTGCGTACGTAGAAAACTTATAACCCTTTGTATAGTCAAATTTCTCTACTGCCTTCATCAAACCAAGATTTCCCTCCTGGATAAGATCAAGGAAGAACATACCACGGTTAACGTAGCGCTTTGCTATACTTACAACGAGTCTGAGATTGCTTTCAACGAGAATTTTCTTCGCTTTTTCATCGCCGTTCGCCATTTTTTCAGCAAGCTCTAACTCACGTTCTGTCGATAGAAGCTCCACTTTTCCGATTTCCTTGAGATACATCTTAACCGGGTCGTCAATAATCAAACCATCCTGGGCAACAGAATTATCAACGTCCTCTGAGTTCTCATAGCCATCCATTTTTTCCATCATTGCGATATCATTTTCAATGGAAGCAAGATTCGGGATATCATCGTATGATTCCTTGATTTCTATTCCGAGAGATTCAATTTGTTCAAGGAGTTTTTCCATGTTTTCAACGTCGAGATCCTCGTGATCGACAAACTCCAAAATCTCCTCGTTTGTAAGAGACCCTTTCGCTTTTCCCTTTTCGATAAGCTCCTGGACTTCATTTTTCTTTTTACCTGCGCCGTCAGTACTTTTTTCCGGAGCGCTTTCTTTCGCAAGCTCGGCATTTGATGAAGCACTTTTTTTAGTTTTCTTCTTTTTATCGGCCGCCGGCTGCTTTTCATCCGCTTCTGCTTTGCTTTGCAAAACAGCGGTTTCCTCAGCTTTGTTATTTGCTGTCGCCTCGTCCTCGGGAGCAACTGATAACTTCTTTGCCATATTTAACATCCTTTCAACTTTTGGTCTCTTATTCTTTGTATTACATCAGAAAAGGACTCATCATCTTTTAATTTGCCATTGTTTTTTATTTTTCTTAATGAACTTATTTGCTCAGCCAGCGCATCTTCTCCGTTAGAGCTTAGCGCCTGACGGGAAAACTGCATATTCAAAATATATGAATATTCTTCAGGGCTATAAAATTCATTTAATGCAGAAACATCAAATGCTCCTTGCTCAAAAAGCTGAACCATATGTTCAAAAACACCACGGTTAAAATCCGTAACGAAATCATCGCTCTTCAATTCAGCTTTTCCGATAAGCTCCGGATACATAAGCAAGATTCCGAGTATTCTTTTTTCAGCTGTGACAGCAGGTATATTTGATGCGCTTTGCGGATTTATCCTGTCGTTATAATTCATCATGGTCTGCATGTTTTGGTCTCGAAATGCAGACCTCACCCGTCTGCTCTCTGACTTTACGGCATGCTTTACTTCGGCTTTGATACTATCAAGAGATATCTGCATTTTTTCAGCGCACCTTGATGTATACAGTTCCTTTTCCACCTTTGAGGGAATGGCGGCAATCACGCGGCATACCTCTCGTATAGCTTTAAGTTTTTCGTCAGTATCACTTAAATTATATTTTTCTATAACTGTATTGATTTTATAATCAATCTGCCCCTGCGATGCCGTTATTATTTTAGCAAAAGCGGCAGAACCGTATTTTTTAATATATTCATCCGGATCTTTCGCTCCGTCAATCTTTATGATTTTGGCATCAACGCCGGCCTCCGTCAACATATTTATCGCTCGTGATGTAGCAGTTTTTCCGGCGCTGTCGGAATCATATGCCAGATATGCGGTTTTAGCGTACCTTGCGATGATTCTTGCATGTTCTGAAGTTATCGCAGTTCCAAGCGTTGCAACGGCATTTGTAAAGCCTGCCTGATGCATGGCAATAACATCCATATAACCCTCGCACATTATCAGTTCGCCGGGACGCACATAACTTTTCTGATTCTCCGATACATCTGCGTCATTGCCGAGAATGGAGTTTTTGGCAAAGTTCAAAGCAAACAAATTTCTGCTTTTTTTGAACACTACGGTATCAGACGAATTAAGATATTTTGGTTTGGAATCATCCATTACTCTTCCGCCGAAAGCCACCACATTTCCTGTTGTATCAATGATCGGAAACATAATGCGGTTTCTGAACATATCAAAAGGTTTTCCGTTTTTTGACGATATACCGCACAAAAAATTCTCTTTTATCTCGTTGACAGTGAATCCTTCTGACAAAAGCTTGTCTGTAAGATTATTAAATGACGGAAGTGCATACCCTATCCCGAAATGAACACAAGTTGATTTGCTTAACTTTCTCGATATCAGGTATTCTCTTGCCGCTTGACCGGCAGAAGAATTGAGATTTTCATAGAAAAGACGAGCCGCAATTTTATTCATTTGAAAGCTTTTCTCTCTTGTCAGAACCGCCTTAGAATGTCTTTCGAGAGAAGTTTCAACAGGCATCTGCATTCCGCTCGAATCAGCAAGAAATCGCACTGCGTCCGGATATTCCAAATTCTCCATACGCATAACAAATGTTATAACGTCTCCGCCCGCAGAACAGCCAAAGCAATGATAGTTGTCCCTAAAAACAGTAAAAGATGGAGTTCTTTCACTGTGAAACGGGCATAGACCTACAAGATTGCTTCCGGCTCGCTTAAGTTCAACGTACCTCGATATTACTTTGTCGATAGGATTTCTCGCTTTCAGCTCTTCAATAAAGCCGGTTGGAAACGGCACGGCAATACTCCTCTACTTATTCTCAACTTATAACTTATTCTATGCTTTTTTACTATATATCCACTAAAGTCCACAATCAAATCTCTATTTATTCCATTTTTTTGGTATAAAAAGATTTTCAAAAGTCAATACTGCGTATCTGTCGCTCATGCAGGCAAGGTAATCACAAACAGCTCTTTCAAGCGAACAGTCGGTTGACAATCCCTTTCTGTATTCCTCGGGAATTTTATCATAGTTATTCTTGTAATAATCATACAAAAGCTTCAGCATTTCTCCTGCCTTCGATTCTTCACTCTTTGCGACAGGATTAAAATATACATTTTTAAAAAGAAATTCTCTTAAACGCATAGTCGCGTCATAAATTTCTGAGTGCATCTCTATTTCAAAAATATCTCTGTCAAAGTTTTCCTTTGTGCGATAAATTAAGCTTTTTACCATGACATCAATACGTTTGCGATGAGTGTCGCCAAGTATATTTCTCAAATCAGACGGTATATCGTCATTACTCAGTACACCGGCTCTGACTGCGTCATCTATATCGTGATTTATGTATGCAATTCTGTCGGCAAATTTGATAAGACGGCCTTCAAGCGTATCGGCTTTGAGCTCACCGGTGTGACAAAATATCGCATTTCTTACCTCATAAGTAAGATTTAACCCCGCTCCGTCCTTTTCAAGAATATCGACAACCCTTAGGCTTTGTTCGTTATGCTTGAATCCTTCGGAACAAAGGGAATCAAGAATACGTTCGCCGGCGTGTCCAAACGGTGTATGTCCAAGGTCATGACCAAGTGAAGCCGCTTCTGTAAGGTCCTCATTTAACCCCAACGACCTTGCAACGGTACGGGCGATTTGCGAAACCTCAAGTGTATGAGTAAGTCTTGTACGGTAATGATCGCCCTCAGGAGAGAGAAAGCACTGAGTTTTATGCATAAGGCGGCGAAATGCCTTACAGTGAATTATCCTGTCACGATCTCTCATGAAGGGCGTGCGGATATCGGCTTCGTCGGTCGGTTCAGGTTTCAGACGCCCTTTTGTTGCACTTGAACGTGCGGCGAACTTAGAAAGTCTGATTTCTTCAAAATCAAAATAGCTTTTCTGAATCTCAGTCATGTGTAGTCTCTCCCATACTTTCACCCTTCACGTCTATTTATTTACTATATACGCATATAATCGCAAAATCACTTTATTTTAAAATAAATTTCTTAGAATTTGTCACTCCATAACATATTTTGAGTACATTCCAATTTCTTTTTGCGACACTAAAGCAGTTACCATAGTACCGTCCTGAGTATATTCAACGCTTTCGACTGTCGCATTTTTGTACAGGAAATTTACGCCGCCCTGTTCTGAAAACGGAAAAAGAAACACACAGCGCTTCTTCGTTGAAGCAAGGACTGCGTCAATCATTTCAAGCAGTTTATCAACGCCATATCCGTTTTTAGCAGAAATACATACTGATTGTTGTTGTTTTAGTTTTTCTTCCGGAGGAACAACTTCTGCAAGGTCGATTTTATTAAAAACATAAATTCTCGGTTTCTCCGCTGCATCTAAATCAATTAAGATCTGCTCCGTTACCCCAACCTTCATATCTATATCTTTGTCAGAAGCATCGGCAAGTACCAACACAACGTCTGCATATTTTACCTCATTAAGTGTTGACTTAAAAGCCTCGACAATTCCGTGCGGAAGCTTATTTATAAAACCAACCGTATCAGACAAGAGTATTTCTTTTCCGGAAGGCAAAGTCATTTTTCTTACGGTAGGATCAAGAGTTGCAAAAAGTTTATTTTCACTAAGAACGCCTGCATTAGTCAAATAGTTTAAAAGCGTTGATTTTCCGGCGTTCGTGTATCCGGCTATCGCAACTGTCGGTATTCCGCTTTTTCCCCTTTTTACCCGTTTTACATCCCGTTCTTTTTGAATTTCCGCAAGCTGCGCCTTAAGAGTTTGGATTCTTCGGTGAATATGGCGCCTGTCGGTTTCAAGCTGGGTTTCACCCGGTCCTCTTGCGCCAATGCTTCCGCTTGTTCCACCTTGTCTTGAAAGCTGAAGTCCTTTTCCAGTCAATCGAGGCGCTGTATATTTAAGCTGTGCTATTTCAACCTGTAATTTTCCCTCGGCAGTAACGGCATGCTTTGCAAAAATATCGAGAATAAGCATTGTTCTGTCGATAAGTCTTACAGAGTTATTTTGTTCGCTTGATTTATCGGTTTGAGCCGCAGAATTCAACAAATCTTCAAGATTTTTTATTTGAGACGGAGAAAGTTCTGCGTCCACAACAGCAAGAGAAATATTTTTAGCGGCGCAAAGCTCAGCGGCTTCTTTAGCCTTTCCGTAACCTATATACGACGCTGAATCAGGTGCATTTCTGCACTGCGTAACACAAAAAAAGCTTGCCTCGCAGTCTTTGTCAGGTAGTGAAGTTTCTGCGAGAGACTGTAGTTCGGCTATTGAATCAAGACATTCTTTTTCTTTTGCCGGCGAATCATATATTGAGATAAGCAGGATAGCTGTATTATTAGTATTTTCTCTATTTTCAAATAAATCTTTTACAGGCATAGTATTCCTCTCAGATACAGTCTAAAATTGGTGTACCGGTAGTTTTCACATAAGAGTATAACCGGGAATAGGAGTAAATATAATAAAACGAGGATATATCAAAAAATCCGGTTATCTATCATGAAAGGGTGTAAAATATGAATCAAATTACTCTTGACGAATTAAAAACAAAAGAAGTTATAAGTGTTAAGCAGTGCAGGCGGCTCGGCTACATAACCGACGCATGCATAGACTTGGAGTGCGGAAAAATCGTATCTTTTACCGTACGTGACTGCAGCGGATTTTTCCCGGTAAAAGGAGTGGAAACATGCGTCCCATGGGAGAGTATAAATAAAATAGGCGATGACATAATTCTTGTAAACGCATGCTGTCCGGTTCCGGAAAAGGAGCAGAAAAAGAGTTTTTTAAAGTAGCCCGAAAGCGTCTGACCAGTCTGGTCAGACGCTTTCAACATTATTAACGATATCAGACGCTTGTAATTTTATTATCGTAATCAGTGCTTCGAGAAAGCTGATATTTATTAGCTTTTCTGTACTCGAAGAATTTGATTGCGACCTGATCGAACAAAGCGTACGAAAGCACGTCTTCATCCTGCTCAATATACTCAGCAATTTCAGCACGCAGCTTATCAAGCTCAGGCTTCAGATTATCAGCCGGACGGCATGTAATCTGCTTTTCGTCACCGATAATCTTCTTCTTAATCTCATCAGAGATGGGAAGCGGAGTTTTGCCGTATTCGCCGCGAACAAGCCCTTTGAACTCCTTAGTAACCATTTTGTAACGCTCGCCGGCAATTACATTCATAACTGCCTGAGTACCAACAATCTGGGAGGAAGGAGTAACAAGAGGCGGGTATCCAACGTCTGCTCTTACTCTCGGAACTTCTTCAAGAACTTCATTGAGCTTATCAGATTTATTAGCATTCTTGAGCTGAGATACAAGGTTGGAGAGCATTCCGCCCGGTACCTGATAAATAAGAGCGTTGACGTCTACCTTGAGAACCTTAGGATCAAGAAGTCCTTCTTTAATATACTTCTCACGAAGTTTATCAAACATCTTGGAAGGAACATCAAGTTTTTCAAGTGAAAGACCTGTATCATATTCTGTTCCCTGGAGTGTTGCAACAATTGATTCCGTCGGAGGCTGTGAAGTACCCATTGCGAGCGGAGACATTGCGGTGTCAACGATATCAACGCCAGCCTCAATAGCCTTGAGAAGAGTCATTGAAGCAAGTCCTGAAGTATAGTGAGTATGAAGCTGTATCGGCACTTTAACTGTGCTCTTCAAAGCTTTTACAAGATCATATGCATCGTAAGGTTTAAGCAGTCCGGCCATATCTTTTATGCATATTGAATCAGCTCCCATTTCCTCAAGCTGCTTTGCATATTTTGCAAAGTACTCGGTTGTGTAAATAGGACCGGTTGTATAGCTGATAGCAGCCTGAACATGACCGCCTTCTTTTTTTGTTGCATTAATTGCTGTCTTAAGATTTCTCGAATCGTTAAGTGCATCAAAAATACGAATTATATCGATACCGTTAGCAATTGACTTCTGAACGAAATACTCAACAACATCATCAGCATAGTGACGATATCCAAGAATATTCTGACCTCTGAAAAGCATCTGAAGTTTAGAATTTTTAATGTGGCTGCGTATAATTCTGAGTCTGTCCCACGGATCTTCGTTCAGAAAACGAAGGCAGGCATCAAATGTGGCACCGCCCCATACTTCCATAGAGTAGTAGCCAACATCGTTAAGTGAGTCAAGAATGGGAAGCATATCTTCAGTAGACATACGTGTTGCAAGGAGAGACTGATGAGAGTCACGCAACACTGTCTCCATTATTTTAACATTTGGCATAGTATTTTTCCTTTCTAACTAAAATGCAATTATTCCGTAATCCAACAAGGAAAGGTAAATCAGTGAGGAATCATTGCCAAGAACACACCGGCAGCAACCGCTGAGCCTATAACGCCGGCAACATTCGGTCCCATGGCATGCATGAGAAGGAAGTTTGACGGATTCTCTTTCTGTCCTACAACCTGCGAAACACGGGCTGCCATCGGAACAGCAGATACACCGGCAGAGCCGATAAGGGGATTTATGCGTCCCCCGGTTAAGAAGCACATAAGCTTTCCTATCATCAGACCTCCGAAAGTTGCGAAAGCAAACGCAATAAGTCCAAGCACAATTATCAGTATTGTCTGACCGGAAAGGAATGATGCGGCATCAGCCGTTACACCAACAGAAACACCCAAAAAGATGGTAACAATATTGCACAACTCATTTTGTGCGGTTTTCGAAAGTCTGTCAGTAACGCCGCAGACATTAAACAAGTTACCAAGCATCAGGAAACCAACAAGCGGTGTTGCGTCCGGCAGTATGAGAGCTACAATTGCTGTTACAGCAATCGGGAATATGATCTTTTCCGTCATTGAAACAGGACGGAGAGTTTCCATTTTGATAACACGCTCTTTTTTTGTCGTAACAAGCTTCATAATAGGCGGCTGAATAATAGGTATAAGCGCCATGTATGAATACGCTGCAACAGCTATCGCACCAAGAAGGTCAGGCGCCAAAGTTTTGGTAACAAGTATTGCGGTAGGTCCGTCGGCGCCTCCGATAATGCCAATCGCAGCTGCAGCAGCAGGAGAAAAACCTATGCACAAAGCACCGACAAAGGCAACATATATACCAAACTGAGCACCTGCGCCGAGAAGCAGTGACTTGGGATTTGCAATCAAAGGAGTAAAGTCGGTCATAGCTCCAACTGCTAAAAATATAAGCGAAGGATATATTCCGAGCTTAACTCCGAGGTAAAGGAAATCCATCAGTCCGCCTGTTTGAACAATCTTAGCAATATCCATTTTAAAATCCACAGTATTCTGAATAAATAGATCTTTATGGAAAAGTTCAGCACCGGGCAGATTAGCCAATAACATACCGAAAGCTATCGGCAAAAGGAGCAAAGGCTCAAACTTTTTGCCGATTGCAAGATACATCAGCACGCCGACAATGACGTACATGATGAGCGTTTTGTAGAAGTCCGGATTGAAAGTTGAGATACTGTCTGTAACTTCGTACAACAACTTGTATATACCGGTAGTCTCCCACAAATTCAAGAGATTTTCTAACATTGAACAGCACCCCTATCTCGTTTATGCTCAAGCGAGAGTAAAGAGCACGTCACCGGCATTAACACTTGAGCCTTTCTGAGCTACTACCGAGGTAATCTTGCCGTCCTTGGGAGCAGGAACTTCATTTTCCATTTTCATTGCCTCCAGTAAGCAAAGAACATCACCTGCTTTTACCGTGTCACCAACCTTAACATTTACACTAAGAATAGTACCGTTAAGAGGCGCTTCAACAGGGTCGCCGGCGCCGGCGGGAGCCGGTGCTGCAGCAGGAGCTGCGGGAGCTGCAGGCTTGGGAGCCGATACAGGAGCGGACACGGGAGCCGCAGGTGCTGCTGCGGGAGCCGCAGGTGCTGTGAAGACAGCGGAACCAACTTCTTCAACTGTTACATCGTAAACATTGCCGTTTACTGTTACACTATATTGCTTTGCCATTTCAATTCTCCTATCTTTCGGAATATCCGAACAAAAATTATATTACTTTCTTCTTTTAAATGATACAACACGAAAAGATCCGACTGCTTCACCACAGGCAGAACGATAAGCAGCTATAGCTGCAGATATAACCGCTACAAGCTCTTCATCAGTGCCTGCTGAAACAACAGTTGCAGGGGCAGGGACAGATTCCGGTGCAACTACATGCTGATTGGTACTTTCATGAACATCAACTTTCTTTGCGGGAAGCTCACTTTTCTTTTTTCCGGTTGAAGCACCGTAAAAAAAGACTTTGAACAAAGCAAGAATAGCCCACAGTAATGCCAATACAGCAAAAACTATCAGGAGTCCAAGCAGAGATAACGGCAATCCATAAGCCAAAGCGTCGGAAACCGATTCAAATGGAACCTTTGTGTTTATTTCGAGAAATTGTGTAATCATTTTTTCACCACCGTTTGACAATATTACTCAGCATTAAAGCTTTGCAAATTCCGACTTCATGGAAAGCATTTCCATAGAGGAAGCAATCTTTGCGCGAAGCTGTTCATCAGAAATAATATCGTCGCTCTGTCCGGCATTAGCCGCAAGAAGATGTGTATAAGAGAACGGTCTCCGCCCGCAGAA
>QAKH01000108.1 GCA_003343885.1 Clostridiales bacterium
CATCCTATACATTTTCCCGGTGCCACCGGTATCTCAGAATCGTCAAAATCAAGCTCAGCGCTCGTCAAAAGCTCGGCAATAAACACATAGCTTCCGTACTTTTCGTTGATAAGCAGCCTGTTTTTCCCAATAACGCCAAGTCCTGCAATTGCTGCCGTATACACTTCATCTACCGGGGAGGAGTCGCAAAACGCCGCAAAGCGTTCATTAGGATAGCTGTCTTTCAGTGTATCTATCAGTTTGCCTGACAGTTCTTTTGCAAAAATATGGTAGTCCTTGCTTACACTGTACAAAGATACGTTTCTGTCCGGGTGATTGCCGGTAAAATACGGTATCAGCCATATTGCCGCACTTTTCATGCCGGCAGGCAGCTTCCGTTCGTTTAGTATTCTTACATCTCTCATGCTGAGAAAAGAACAATATTCGATACCGTACGAGGAAAGGAAGGTTCTAACTAAGTTTTTCATCAGTCCTTACTGTCTGCCGTTAATATCCTAACACGCCTGCCGCAAGTATTCCATCCTTAACCCACGGAACTACTTTGGCTTTTTTTATTATGGGAAGCATAACGACAAAAATTACTGAAAGGATTGCCGTTTCTATGGGCAGTAGCAGCAGGTTTTTTGTAATAGAGCCGGACATATACACCCATATTCCCTTGCCGTACATAAGTGACAGGAAATATGAGGTGAGAAGAATATTGCAAAATACGTTTATCGCAAGTTTAGACAGAAACAAACGCAAAACCGTTACTTTTGTTCTGTACAAAAAGATAGCAAAAACGAACGAGCCAAGTCCTTCGATAAACATAAATACCGGATTATACGGTCCGGAGGGCTTTATCATAAAGGAAAGCGTGTCGCACACGCACCCGGATATAAATCCGAGAACCGGCCCGTACAGAAAAGAGCCGAGTGCGTTTGCCGTAAATGTAAAAAATACGTTTAAACTGTCGGCAACCGGGATTTTAAAGGATTTTATCGCAATGCGAAGCGCTATAAAAAGCGCTGCAAGCACTAACGCTTTCACGCTTTTAAGCTCTGCGAAGCTGAGACGCCAGTACGTCCCGGAAAAAGGCGTTTTAAAGATTTCTTTTGATGGTGCTTTTGAAATTGTGTTGCTCATTGTTTTTCGGTCCTTTCACGGAAAAATTTCGGCTTGCCGCAAAAACAAAAAAAGTGCGGCAATTTTCCGCACAGCAAAACCCGGCCGCCTCACAAACAAAAGCGACTCAAAGATATTATGCAGTGGGATGCGAGAATCCTACCGCAAGCACTGACCTGATAACCAGCCTTTTCGTCCGGATGTCAACTCCCCGTACACCCGGCACTTTACGCAAAATTCTCTACTCTGCCATGCGTTATTGTATCATGTAGTGCGATACATTTCAATGAACTTTTTGTTAACAATGCGCCGGTATGAAAAATATAGAAAGCCTTACGTTGCAAAATTCTTAAGCTCTATTTGTTAAAAAAAAACATCTTGATTTACGAGTTTCATTATTATATAATAGATTATCTATAAGTTTAAGATTTAACAAAATCGTAAAGGCAATCAAAAGTTACGTACTTTTTATCTTGCCTGCGGTATAAAAACTGTAACGGAGGTGCCGGAATGGAACGAATAAGCAAGGAAAATTACTATCTTGACATTGCTCAGACTGTTGCGGAACGTTCTACCTGTTTAAGAAAAAAATACGGAGCCATAATAGTTAAAAACGACACGATTGTATCAACCGGCTATGTAGGCGCTCCCAGGGGAAGAAAAAACTGCAGTGATATTTGCAGGTGTATGCGTGATGAGATGAATATTCCCCGAGGCGAACGGTATGAAATGTGCAGATCGGTTCATGCGGAAATGAACGCAATTATCAATGCCTCCCGTGAACAGATGTTGGACGGCGTTATGTATCTTGCGGGCGTTGACGCCAAAACCGGTGAGTTAGTCAAAAACGCCTGCTGCTGCATGATGTGCAAAAGACTTGTGCTTAACGCCGGCATAACTAAAGTTATCGTACGTGAAACAAAGGACGAATTCACTGTTTACGAAACTGCGGACTGGATTGAAAACGATGACAGCTTGTCCGGCAAATTCGGATATTAGCACTTTAAATCAATAACGCTACAAAAATCAGAATATTATTCGGAATAATCTCGGAGTAATCTGACAAGAAAGTATTACCCTTGAATTTCCGCAAATTATACACATCCTATCGCCGGCAAAGGAGGAATATGACGTGAAAAAGATTTTGTTTGTGTGTTCCGGCAACACATGCCGCAGTCCGATGGCTCAGGCAGTGTTCAACAAATTGGCGAAAGAGAGGAATATTGACGCAGCGGCTTTTTCCGCAGGGCTTTACACCCAGGACGCTCTGCCGTATTCACCGAATACGCTTGAGGTGCTTCGTGAAAACGACATTGCGCTTACCGGATCTTCAAAGCAAATAACCAAGGAAATGCTTGACCAATGCGATATTGTTTTCGGACTTACCTATTCCCTGAGTACAGCGCTTGTTTCCGCTTTCCCGCAAAGCTCAGAAAAAATTTACCGTTTTCCTTTGGAAGTACCTGATCCCTTCGGAGGAGATATAGCGCTTTACAGGCGCAGCTATCAGAAAATAACCGAGGGAATAGAGAAAATTCTCCGTGCGATAGAATCTAAGGATTTATAGCAAATGCAAAAGAAAGACGAGTTAATTTTAACAGGGTACAAGCCTTGCTATGCGCAAAATATAGCGCAGGCGGAGCTTGCCTGCTTTTCCGAGCCATGGAGCCTTAACGCTGTCTGCGAGTTTTTTGAAAGAGATTACAACTTTGCCGTCATAGCTCTTGTCGGAGATAATTTCGCCGGATACGCAGGCTATTCCGTCATTGCAGGAGAATACCAGATAGCAAACGTTGCCGTTCCTGAAGAATTCAGAGGATCAGGAATCGCGCTTGCGATGATGAAAGAAGTGGAAAGGCGAGCACGGCAGGACGGCTGTGAGCGAATAACACTTGAAGTGCGTGAATCCAACACGCCGGCTGTTTCCCTGTACAAAAAACTGGGATACGTAAATGTGGGAATACGCCGTTCTTTTTATAAAAATCCCGTTGAGAACGCTCTGCTTATGGATTTTATTCTGTAAACAAATTCCCGTGGGCAAAACAGTGATTATATTCTTTTCTTTGCCATTGCTCCTTTACTCCATTATTATGCATACGGAATATTCAGCGTACGTCATACGGCGTTCGCCATACCACCTATCACCCGAAAGGACTTATTTTTAATGGATATACTTGCGATTGAATCTTCATGCGATGAAACTGCCGCCGCGGTAGTGCGTGACGGAAGGCACGTACTTTCAAATGTTGTCGCCTCACAGATAGAGGTACACGCCCTATACGGAGGCGTCGTGCCGGAAATAGCTTCACGCGCGCACACCGAGGCTATTTGCTCGGTAGTGAGAGAAGCTTTGGAAAAGGCTGAAAAAACTCCTTGTCAAATAGACGCTGTTGCCGTCACCAACAGGCCGGGGCTTATAGGAGCGTTGCTTGTCGGCGTCGGATTTGCAAAAGGATTTGCGTACGCAAACTCTCTGCCGCTTGTTCCGGTTCATCACATAAGAGGTCACATTGCGGCAAATTACACCTATTTTAACGGCATATCCGCTCCTCTTCTTGAACCGCCGTTTACGGCTCTTGTCATGAGCGGAGGACACACGTCCCTCATCAATGTCAATGACTACACGGATTTTTCCTGTATCGGAGCTACGCGCGATGATGCCGCCGGAGAGGCGTTTGACAAGGTAGCAAGGCTGTTGGGTCTTGCCTACCCGGGAGGAGCAAAGATGGACTCCCTTGCGTCAAGAGGACGCAAAGACGCAGTATTTTTCCCCGACGCTCATGTAAAGGACGCTCCGTACGACTTTTCCTTCTCGGGAATGAAAACCGCCGCTATTAACTATCTGCACACGCAATCCCAAAAGGATCTCCCGGTCTGCCGGGAGGACGTTGCCGCTTCTTTTACGGACGCCGTTTGCCGTGCCGTTTGTCTGCGTCTTGAAAAACTGTTTTGCGACAAGGGCTTATTCCATTCAGGCAAGCTCGTTCTTGCCGGCGGTGTTTCCGCGAACAGCCATTTGCGTTCTTCCATAAGCGAGCTTTGCCGAAAACACGGTGTTGAACTGTTCTGTCCGCCTCTCGGACTATGCGGCGATAACGCGGTAATGATAGGAGCGCAGGCGTATTTTGAATTCATAAACAATACCGATAATTTCTTCAACTATGCGCTGAACGCTTACGCCACAGCGGATATCGAATGTTGACAGTTAAAAAATTATACAAATTTAAGACCGCTTTTTTGTTAAATTCGCAGATTTCCAAAATTCGCCCTGTTTACATAATTTAATCTTTTTTTTACCCGATTTTATCTCATAACTGTTGATAACTATGTTGATAACTATGATAAAATCCCATATTTTGACCAAAAAAGTCAAAAGGCTTGTGTTGATAACTATGTTGATAATGTTGATAATTATGTAAACACTATGGATATTATCCCAAAAAATCGACAAAACATTCACTAAAATTAAATTGATTTTTGAATACAGGCTTGCCGACAGGGTTTCAGGGTATCAAGAAAATTTACAAATAAAATAAAGCTGAGTTTAAGCGAAAAAGAAACAAATTACGAAAAATACTCAAGGGGAAATAACATGAAAGACCATAACGACAGATATATTTCAAAGGCAGTTATACGACGTCTGCCGAGATACTTCAGGTATCTGCGCGAGCTTTTGAGCAATGATATAATGCGCATATCCTCAAAGGAACTGTCGGAGCGGATGAACGTAACAGCTTCCCAAATCAGACAGGACCTTAACTGCTTCGGAGGTTTCGGACAGCAAGGATATGGTTATAATGTTAAGTATCTGTACGGCGAGATATCAAAAATACTCGGAGTTGACCGTGGTTTTACAGCTGTTATTGTCGGAATAGGAAATCTCGGTAAAGCGCTTATAAATACGCCGATGTTTGAAAAGCGAGGCGTCACGGTCAAAGGCTTGTTTGACGTGGCGGACGGCACTGTGGGACAGTCTTTCGGCAAACTTACCGTGCTTGACGTTAGTGAAATGTGCGCTTTTTGCAGTAAAGAGAAAATCGACATAGCAATCCTTACTCTCCCGAAGACCGAGGTTTACAGGACTGCGGAAAGTCTTGCTAAAGCAGGCGTTAAGGGCTTTTGGAATTTTTCAAACGCCGAGCTTTCACTTGAAAACTATCCGGATGTAATTATAGAAAACGTACATCTCGGCGATTCGCTCATGGCGCTTTGTTACAGTCTTGCGGCAAATGAATAGTATAAACAGGCAAAAATCCGGTAAAAAAAAAGCTCCCGGACTCCTCACACTGAGAATTGTCCGGGAACTTATACAAAAATTATTCGATACGGTATACAATACAGAAAATATGTTTGCCGGAAGAAAATTTCATATAACGCCGACAAAAATGAAGATTAAAAAGCGTCGCCGCTGAGGAAACGTATAGCTCGTTCTACCGAGTCCTTTGCGTTGCCCCATGGTTCGGCGTCATAGCGGTAGTCGAATTTCTTGCAGAACCACGATACATCTTCGGTAAGCGAGCTCATATAGGCACTCTGAACTGCGTCCACAGACTCAATAAACGCCGCAAATGTTTTCTTATCCATGCGAAGCTTGGCGTACTCTATAAACTGAGCTGCGTGAGGAAGGCAAAAGAACGGCTGCTCGGAAGTAAGCTTGCGAAAATCAGTCTGTTTTTGCCACAGCAGTACGGCGGTGGAAATCATTTTGGAATATTTATCCTCGACTCTTTTGCAGACATAGCAGTCCGAGCTTAATTTCTTAATATTTTCAACAGCTTTTGTGCTGTTATCTTTTCCGAAAAGTGATTTTTTACACACGGCAACATTATCGTGCTGGTGCTTGAGGTGACTTTCGAGCATAAGCGCAAGGCTGAGCCGGTTTTTCATTTCAAACATCTTATCGAAATGCCTGCGGCAAAATCCCTGCTCGTTTGTCTTTATTCTTACGTCAGGCTCCATCATGGAAGCTCCCATAATAAGTTCAAGCTCTGTATTCTC
>QAKH01000112.1 GCA_003343885.1 Clostridiales bacterium
TGGAAAGCAGACAGAGAAGAACGCGTTGCTCTTTTGTAATGAAAATCACTCTTTTCTCCAGACCATTTTATTTACGATTCCTGTATAGCTCTGAATTATTTTTACTATCTTTGATGAAACATTTTCTTCTATATAGTCTGGAACAGGGCATCCGTAATCGCCGTTTCTATTCATATTGACGGCAATATCAACCGACTGAAGAAGGCCTTTTTCTTCAATACCAGAAATGATAAAACAGGCTTTGTCAAGAGCTTCTGGGCGTTCAGTAGAAGTACGGATGCAGACGGCAGGAAAGGGCTGGCCTACAGATGTAAAAAAGCTGCTTTCTTCTGGAAGGGTGCCAGAATCAGATATGACACAGAAAGCATTCATTTGGAGACAGTTATAATCGTGAAAACCGAGCGGTTCATGCTGAATGACACGTCTGTCAAGGCAAAATCCGGATTCTTTAAGTTTCTTTTTAGAACGCGGATGACAGGAATATAGAATCGGCAGGTCATACTTTTGCGCCATCCTGTTAATTGCACTAAAGAGCGAAACAAAGTTTCTCTCGTTATCAATATTTTCTTCCCGGTGTGCGGAAAGCAGAAAATATTTTCCCTTTTGCAGACTAAGACGCGTATGAATGCTGCTGCTTTTAATTTGAGCTAGATTATTATGCAGCACTTCTGCCATTGGCGAACCAGTCACAAAAGTGCGCTCCTTTGGCAAGCCGCAGTCAGAAAGATTACGGCGTGCGTGCTCTGAATATGCTAAATTGACATCGGAAATGATATCTACAATACGGCGATTTGTTTCTTCCGGAAGACACTCGTCATTGCAGCGGTTCCCTGCTTCCATGTGAAAAATGGGAATGTGCAGACGCTTGGCGGAAATTGCAGACAAACAGGAATTGGTATCGCCAAGAATAAGCAAGGCGTCCGGCAGGATCTTTTCCATTAATGTGTAGGACTTTGCAATGATATTGCCGCAGGTTTCTCCCAGGTTATTACCAACAACCTCAAGATAAACCTCTGGAGGAGAAAGCTTTAAATCCTTAAAAAACACGTCGTTTAGGTTATAATCATAGTTTTGCCCCGTGTGCGCCAGAATAACATCAAAGTATTTTCTTGTCTTATTGATCACGGCAGCAAGGCGGATAATTTCAGGTCGCGTGCCTACGATAATTAGAAGCTTTAGTTTTTCATTATTTTTCCACTTTAGATTTTCAAACATGATAATTGTCCTCAGCAAGTCTGTTTTGTATGTATGTCAATGAGGAGATTTTCGCTTTGACTTCTTCAACATTCAAAATTTTTGTGTTGTTGGAATTAAATTCGGTTAAGGGATTCCGTTTTTCATCGCCCTTTTTAAAATATTTGTCATAGTTTAATCCACGGTTATCGGCAGGAACCCGATAAAAGTTCCCAATATCAATTGCTTTAGCGCATTCCTCATTTGTAAGAAGCGTCTCGTACATTTTCTCGCCGTGACGAATTCCAATGATTTTAATATTTTCTTTTTTACCCCCAAATAATTCGCAAATTGCCTCAGCCTGCGTCTGCATCGTACAGGCTGGTGCCTTTTGGATCAGCAGATCTCCATTTTCGCCGTGCTCAAAGGCAAACAAAACGAGATCCACCGCCTCGTCAAGCGACATAATAAAGCGGGTCATTTTCGGATCGGTCAATGTGATGGGATTTCCAGCCTTAATTTGATCAATCCAGAGCGGAATAACGGACCCACGGCTACACATGACGTTGCCGTAACGCGTGCAGCAGATTTTGGTCTTTCCGGACATCCTTGACTTGGCGACAGCAACTTTTTCTTCGATCGCCTTTGTTATTCCCATAGCGTTAATTGGATAGGCGGCTTTGTCGGTAGAAAGACAAATCACCGATTTAACATTTTCTGCTATGGCAGCTGTCAAAACATTATCAGTGCCAATTACATTGGTGCGAACTGCTTCCATCGGGAAAAATTCGCATGACGGAACTTGCTTGAGCGCTGCCGCGTGAAAGATGTAGTCTACTCCACGGACTGCTCCCGATACCGACTCTGGAGATCGGACATCTCCAATGTAAAACTTGATTTTTTCTGCAGCTTCAGGCATTTTTGCCTGAAATTCATGACGCATGTCATCTTGCTTTTTCTCATCACGTGAAAAAATACGGATTTCCGCAATATCCGTTTTTAAGAAGCGGTTCAGTACTGCATTGCCAAAGGAACCGGTTCCTCCTGTGATCATTAGTGTTTTTCCTTCAAAAAAAGACATACTATATTATCCTCCAAAGCGCATTTTTATTTACATCACAAAAGCACAGACACACACTTGCTGAGAGTACAGCAAAATGTATTTTTGCCGAATTATGCTTTATAGCGGGATTCAGAATTTGAATTTTTTCCTTATTTCCTGTTTTGCTTCTTTATATGTCAAAGTGTCATCTAGGCCCAGCAGCTTTAGAAATATACACTTTAACTTGTGTTTCAGTCTCGTTCTCAGATCATTGACAACAATTTTATTGACGGCCTTTTCGTAGGATAAAGTCACGGATACTCTGCCGGGGTGGAGCAACGGAAACTGCAATTCATGAGTTGGTACACCGCAAAAACGACTGGTCATGGCTTTTTTCCAGCTGCTGCCGCCATGCTCTGAAAGCTCGTCGACACCGATATTTTCAATTTGATTATAAATGGGAGAAATACCCAATTTATTATAATATCGGACTGAAAAAGCCATTTGGTAATCCCAGGAATTATATTTTTTTCCTGCCAATTTACGATTCTGCTCTTTTCTGAAGCAATATAACTGCTGCTTATACAGCTTTTGGGAGAAATATTTTTCGCCTAATTTTTTCTCGGCGTTCACCTCAGACAGTCCTTTCAGATCTCCGTCATAGAACTCATTGAATTTTTCTGCCCAAGAGGCCCATCCGCAAGGGAGTAAATGCCTGGTAAACACATAGCTTGCGTTATTTGGGGCTTGAAATTTCCCCAAATAATTAGTCCCGCAAATCCAAAGGATTTCATCGTTTTTCTCGTATTTCAGTAAAAGCTCTTTGCAGTACCTGAAAAACGAAATTGCAGGATAGTTATCGTCTTCAAGAAAAATAGCCCATTTTTCTCTTGAAAAAACAAATTTTGCGCCCCCGGCTATATTATCATATACACCTCGATTTTCTTCAGCATAGTACTTAATCACCTCGCATGGCCAGGTGATCGCAGCTTCCACAGCTTTTCTACAATCTTTTACAAGCTTTTTTTCTTCATCAGTTCTGCCATGGTCTGCCAGCAGGTATAATTTGGACGGTTGAATCTTCGCAAGCTGACGGATAATCTTTACAGTGGTGGCAGCTCTCTTAAAAATAATTAAGCATACAGGGATATCAAAGCGATCCATCTTTTCCAGCTCCCGAAATTTGACTGTTTTGATTTATATAAAACAGAATCAGCCATGTAATTGCAAAATAGATATGAGGTTCTTTATTTACGATCAATAATAATGAAGCAAAAATTATTGTTTTATCGATTAAACTTAAATGCGCAAGCTTTCTTTTGCTAAAAACCGGCAGTAGACACATAAGCGTATAAATAATACCTAAAAAGCCTATGGCTGACATAATTTGCGTGCTTGTTGATGTCTGTGCCACAAGACGGTTATTCATATAGGAAGAATATTGTGCTGCAGCGCCAGTAAATCCCCAGCCGAAGATAGGTTTTTGTATGAATAATTCCAAGTTAACAAGCGGAGCGTTTAATCTGGTATATGTAGTAGCTGATGTCGTTTCGACTAATTTTGAGAATAAAGTCGGATTTATAGCAGCAAGCCGCTCAAAAATAATATCATATGTCAGTATACCGGCAATGACAATAACAAAAAATATTGCTTTAACATCTCTGCGGTTATCCCAATTTTTTCGCTTTATAATGTATCCTGCAAGAACGAGAGCTATTATAAGGATTCCGGCCGTAGAGCCGGTCAGAAAAATACCGAACATATAAATAATGATATGAATTACTTTTGTTTTCTCATCAATAAAATATATCTCAAACAAAAAAGCGATTATTATGTGACTGGCAAAAACGCCCGGTTCCCAAAAGGCACCACATATGCGGGACGCTGTCAGCCCTTGTGTGACAAACAATAAATTATAATAGGCTCCATGTTCTGAATTGATTAAAGGAAAAGATGTTAATTGACCGCTTCTCGTAAGAATAAACAGTATAATAGCGGATATGATAATAAATCGAATAATATAGGAATAGCTTTTTGTCACTCTTTTGATATCGAGGCGCTTTAGCATTAAATAAGAGCATAGCATCGTTGCTGCCACACGCCCGCCTGACAGAAGATTGCCTGCTGTAAAATTAATCAATGTAGAAGATAAAATACCGAATAACAGCAATATAAGTAACAGGTTATCAGAACTAAGCTGGATTTTTTTTTCACCGCTGCTTTTCCAGACAGTAAGAATCGCTGAAAAAATAATTAACAGTATCAACGGAAAATAGGAATCCGTTATTGCTGAAAGATAATATCCTGAATTCATAATTAAAACGACAGCAGCTAGCATAGAAAGCATGCTGTTTTTGGGATAATATTTCTGCATCTTGTTTTTTTACACTCCTGCTTGCTGAAAGCTGTCTTTATCTGCGGCTTTTTCTTTCATTTCGTCTGCAGATACAGTTTTTTTGCCGTTAAGATTTGAAACCACTCTAAAAATATAAATCGGTTGTATGATCATAAGAGGTAATGAAGCAATAACTGTTGCTAAAATGACAGCGTACCATACGTTCATAGCTTGTGCAAGGATCCAGGAAAGCGGGAATTTCAAAATTGCTCCGGCTGCGGTAAAAATGGCTTGGATTTTTATTTTCCCCAGACCATTTGAAAGAGAATTAGACAAGTTGATGATTGCCATCTGAATCGTCATTATAGCAAACAACGTTACCGGCATGATCGTTACAGTCAGTCTGCCTTTTCCGAGCCAGAGATCCGCGATTGGCTGATATAATGCTGCAAGCGCAATACAGCCTATTATGCAGAGCGCAGCAATTGCAACTAATACCTTCCACATTCCCATAATCCAACGATATCGCTTTTCGCAATAGGCCTTGGTAATTGCAGACCAGATCGGCTGACTCAGTAATGACACAAAGACGGAAATAATATAGAACAGTTTATGATAATAGTTGTATTGCGTCACTTCTGCCGGAGAAAAAAAAGAATTAATATAAACCTCATTAGAAGAATTCAGAGCAATTAATGCAATTTGAATAACAAAGAAGATGCCTCCCAAACCAAGAAGTTTTTTTGAAAACTTCCAGTTGAAAAATTTGAAAGAAGGACGGATTGCTTTAAGCTTTCCGGAAAACAATACCAAAGAAGCTGTTAAAAGAGGAAGATTGTATGCTAAAGCATAAACTGTGGAAAGTCCTTTTAACTTTACGGATAAAGAGGCGTGATTAGGAAAAATAATGTATAATAAAATCAGTATCTGCGTAATAAGCGACAGAAGGTTAGGCCAAAATGTTCTCTGGATTGCATAAAAAATAGAATGAATCAGCACAAAGAAAAAATGAATTACAACACCGCAGAAGACAACCTGAATGAACCGTCGGAAAACAGTAGGAGCTATAAGCAGTTCAGAAACTTTTAAAACAGAATTCCAGTTAACAGCATATGATACACAAAGACCGGCAATTAAAAAAAATAAAGAAACCAGTCCTATAGAAACATATGCGGAGGAAACAAATTTTTTCGATGCATTTTCGTCTTTCTCAGAAATTGCTTTGACTAAATAGTTCCTTAATCCATTTCCTATTCCAAAATCAAACAGATTAATCCATGTAAAAACGGCCGCGATTGTCAGCCAAGCCCCATATACAATATCGTTGTCAAAATAACGTACATATGCCGGTACCGCCAGTACGGAAATCAGCATGGCGCAGCCTTTAATGATCATTGTATAAAGAACATTCCGCGATACTTCTTGGTTATTGCTATCCCTGAACAACGAATGGGAAAGGTGCTTTATCATTGACTCATATCTCCACTAAAACAGAATAATGATTTTAAAGTTTTTTTGCATAGCAATGGCACTCATGCAAATATATATTGGTCTCAGTCGTTAGAAATCAGCGTGCCGCCGTCATGCGTTAAGAAACGGCGGAAAGAAGTAATATATTCTACGACGCAATTTACGTGAATCTGTTTTGAAATTACAGACTATTTAAAAATGCTGCCATAGGTGATATATATCTACTACAGTCAAATAATCCATCGTTTACTTTTACGTGGCTGCGGTATTGAACGGCTTTTTCGATATCCTGTTCCAGCGTGGCAATAGAAATGATATATCCGTTATTACCGTCATGTACATAATCTGCGACATTGCTAATTGCAGTAGTTAGTACGGGAGTTCCGCAGCTGATGCTTTCTACCAGCTTCGATGGAAAACCTGCATTGTTTTTTCTGCTGGATTCTCTGATGATAAGTGAATAATCGGCATCTTTTACTGCCTGGATTGCTTCTTGATGCGATACTTTCCCGTGAAAAATGATACAGGGCGGGAAAACGCTACGCTCCTGCAGCGAATAAATTTTTCTGTAATCCTGCTCATTTATCCCATAGATATCTAATTGAACCGGAAGCTTTGCAGCGATCTTTTCAATGGAATTTACAAGTAAATCCAAGCGTTCTTTGACTTTGCTTGGCCAGCCGGCATATACCAGTCGAAAAATTTTTCTGCTTGTTTTTGAAGTCAATAGCCATTTCGGCTCGCTTTTATCTACAAGCGGAGGAATCAATACTGTTTTTTGCGCTGCATAGTACTTTTCTAAATATTTGCTGATAACAATTAATCCATCTGCCTTTTTATGCAAAACTTTCATACGCAGATATGAATCGTACGCTTTGACGACCCTGAAAAAAGGATTCGGATTATAATTAGCAAACCATTCAGTAACGTCAGCAATACATTTTATCGCATGCTTTTTACAGTATTTCATGATTTTTTTCAATGCAACAGCCGGAAAATTATAGGCAATTACAAGATCCGCTTTTTGTAATTTTAATAAAAACAGCTCGTTTCTTGCGTCTGTAAAAGTTTTGAATTTATCAAAAGAAGTCCGTTCCTGATATTTTTCATAACACTCAAAGCCGAAATATTGAGATTTTTTGTAGCAATTTTTTTCGATTTTTTTTGACCAGCCGGCAAGTATAACATCGTGTCCCAGCGCGCGCATAATTTTAGCGTTGGCAACAACGCGGTTCGCTGTGGCGTCTTTATCCGGCAATTCATATCGGCCGAAGTATATTATTTTCAATACGTTAAATACCTCGCTTATAGATTATTTTTATACCACTCGATTGCTTCTTTTAATCCTTTTTCAAAGTCGTATTCTGGATTGTAACCAAGCAGTCTCCTCGCCTTGGATATATCGGCGTTAGAGTGCTTGATGTCTCCTTTGCGATTTGGACCGAAACACGGCTCAATATTTTTGTCAAGAGCTTTTGTTAGCGCATGATAGATATCAATTAAAGACTCTCTTCCGCCGTATGCTATATTGAAAACTTCGCCGGCTGCTTCGCCAGACGCAAGACATGCCTTAAGGTTGGCCTCAATAACATTTTCCACATATGTAAAGTCGCGGCTCTGTTTTCCGTCGCCGTTAATTGTCGGCCTTTCTCCGTTGAGAAGCTGGCTGATAAATTTGGGGATCACAGCAGCGTAAGCACCGTGTGGATCCTGTCGCTTTCCAAACACATTAAAGTACCGCAAACCATAGGTCTCCAGCCCATAATGCAGCGTATACTGCTTTGCGAATTCTTCGTTACATCGCTTTGTCAATGCATAAGGGGACAAAAGATTACCTTCCCGGCCTTCTGTTTTCGGAAGATTTGGTTCATTACCGTATACGGAAGAGGATGAGGCGTAAACAAACTTTTTAACACCGTTTTGCCTTGCTGCTTCCAGCATATTCACAGTACCCTGAATGTTATTATAACAATATGCCAGCGGCATTTCGATTGATCTGGGGACGCTTCCCCAGGCTGCTTCATTCAGTACATAATCTACATCTTTACAGGCTTTTAGGCAGGTATCTAAATCTTTAATATCCCCGAGAATAAATTCGTAATCAGGGTTGCCGGCAAACAAATCAACGTTAGCCTGTTTGCCGGTGGACAGATCATCTAGGCAACGGACTTTATAGCCAAGATTTAAAATAGCCTCGCATAGATTGGACCCGATAAAACCGGCTCCTCCTGTTACTAAAAACAATGATTTTTTCGGAAAGACGAGTTTTTTATATCCCATAATCATAATCTCCAATATTTGTATCCCAGTTTATAAAATTCTGTTTTGTTTAAAATACCCTTGACATCAATAACAACTCTTTTGTCGATCGGCTCGCGTTTAAACATTTTTGCAACATCGTTATCTGTCAGCGACTTGAATTCTCTGTGCGCAACAGCAATAATCAGACAGTCCAGATTTTTAAATTCAGAAATCGGAACGAGCTCAACCCCATAAAATTTTCGGACGTCGCCGGCATCTGCAACAGGATCACAAACAATTGGTTTGATTCCGTACTCTGCGAGCTCTTTTAAAATGTCATTTACTTTGCTGTTGCGGGCATCAGGGCAATCCTCTTTAAAAGTAATGCCAAGACAGCCGACATTTGCATTTTTTATTGATATATCTGCTGCAATCAGCAACTTAACTGCCTGCTCTGCGATATATTTGCCCATGTCATCATTAATGCGGCGTCCAGATAAAATGATTTGGCTGTGATAACCGAACTGCTCAGCACGGTAGGTTAAATAGTACGGATCAATTCCGATACAATGGCCGCCGACGAGACCGGGGCGAAAGGGCAGGAAATTCCATTTAGTACTTGCTGCTTCAAGAACATCAAGAGTATCAATACCCATTTTATTAAAAATAATGGATAATTCATTCATAAATGCGATGTTTATATCGCGCTGACTGTTTTCAATTACTTTTGCTGCTTCAGCGACCTGAATTGAAGGTGCTTTATGTATGCCTGCTGCAACCACGATACTATACACATTGGCAATTTCTTCTAGAGCTTCCGCGTCTGTCCCCGAGACAATTTTTTTTATAGTGGTTAGCTTGTGAATTTTGTCGCCGGGATTGATTCTTTCGGGCGAATAGCCAACCTTAAAGTCTTTACCGCAGTGCATTCCGGATACTTTTTCAAGAATCGGAATGCAGATATCTTCAGTAACACCAGGATAAACTGTGGACTCGTAAACAATGATGGCGTCCCTTGTCAGATTTCTGGCGACAATTTCAGTGGAATTAACGACAAAAGACAAATCTGGAGTGGTATCATCCCGGACGGGGGTTGGTACAGCAATAATTATAAACTTTGCTTCCTGAAGTCTTTCTTCATCAGAGGTCCAGTCGACGGAGCAGGTTTTAATTGTTTTGTCCCCGACTTCATGCGTGGGATCGATTCCGCTTTTGTAATCTTCAATTTTTTTCTTATTCACATCAAACCCGATTACACGAATGTGCTTTGAGAATTCAACGGCAATTGGCATACCGACATATCCAAGTCCCACAATTGCAAGCTTTTCTTCTTTGCTAATAAGTTTTTCGTAAAGTTTCATATCATTTACTCCTGAATTTTTAATAATAATTCGCTATTTAATGCAAATTTTTCTGATTGCCAAACATTTTCAGATACAGCTTTTGATACAGTTTATTTGGAATCAATAAACTTACCTTATACTTAAACCAAAGTGAAATATAATCTATTTGAGAAATATAGCCCATTTTCTTTTGGCTTTTCTTGATATTAAGAATCGAGTCAATATTTGTTTTGTCTTTCTTTCTGCTGACTAATCCGTTGCCTTTGCGTACTTTTACAAGTATTTTATCAATATTCATCGCTTTACATCCGGAAAAAAGCATTCTTCCAAACAAATCGGCATCCTGGGCGCGTCTATAATCGCCATATCCTCCTAATTTTTGCAGGGTTGATTTGCGGTACATTACAGTAACATGAGAAAAAGCCGCATGTCTCTTCCCTCTCTTATATATTTCTTTGAGGGTACATGCCGCATGATTTATTGAGACAATTGTTTGCGGATCGTTAATAAACGCACAGGTTGACGTTCCAACAATATCAAGTTCGGGATTATCCTCAAAGGCTTTCAGCTGAAGACAGCATCTTTCCTTTTCAGAAATATCGTCTGCGTCCATTCTTGCCAGGAGCTCATTTCTTGCATGCGCAATTCCCTCATTCAGTGCTTTGCCAAGTCCCAAATTGACCTGATTTCGAATAATTGTAAAAATCTGAGGAAACCTGTCGCTGTATTTCTTTATAACAGAATAAAGCCCTTCTGTAAGCGGTCCGTCTTCCACAATAACAATTTCGTCCGGCGGCACAGTCTGATTCAGCATACTGTCTATGCTTTCAGCAAGAAACGCTGGATTGTCTTTGAAATATACGCACATTAAAAAACTATATTTTTGCATATAATTCGTCCAGCCATTAACTATTCTTTTCTGGTGCTGATTTTTTTTGCCGGAATTCCACCGTAAATTGCATATGCTTCTTCCAGCGGTTTGCTTACGACGGCGCCTGCCGCGATAACGCATCCGTCAGGAATTTTAACGCCTTTTAGAATTATAGTATTTGCGCCGAGCCAGCAATCATTTCCAATAACAATATCTGCTTCCGAGCTCTCCTGAAAGGTCATCGGTTTTTCCCTGGAAAGTCCATGATTCGTATTAAAAATTTTCACTCCAGGGCCCATTAAAAGGTTGTCCCCCAGCGTTATATGTGCATTTTCCCCGCACCAGACGCAGCAGTTGTAATTGATATGTGAATTTTCCCCAACCGTAATATTCTGCGCGTTACGAATGGATGCAGTGGAATGAACGCGAAGCTTTGCACCGTGCTTCATTCTATATCTCCAGGTAACATGTTCATGCAAATAATAACCCAAAGATGAACCAATTGCTTTTATAAAGCTCAAAGAAAACAGACTTCTTAAAGCTTCTTTTTTATATTTATTTTTCATATTCGTTCACATCCTTTTAAAGTGGTATATTTCCGTGCTTTTTCCAAATGTTGCCTTGCTTTTTTTCTTTCAATGCAGTAAAGGCCATACAGATTTTTTTTCTGGTTTCATTTACCTCAATTACCTCGTCAATATATCCGGCAGCAGCCGCGAGAAAAGGATTGAGGTATTTTGCGCTGTATTCGTCAGTAAACTTTTTTCTCATTTCCTCCGGATTATCACATTCTTTCAATTGCTTTTTATAAATGATATCTACGGCGCCTTCCGCGCCCATAACGGCAATCTGAGCTATTGGCCATGCAAAAACAATATCCGCGCCTATATTTCTGCTGTTCATTGCAATATACGCGCCGCCAAATGCTTTTCTCATAATTAAACAAACTTTGGGAACTGTCGCCTCTGAAAATGCAAACAACAGCTTTGCCCCGTGCCGGATGATTCCATTGTGCTCCTGTGATATTCCCGGCAGATATCCGGGAACGTCAACCAGTGATAAAAGAGGGATATTAAAACAGTCGCAAAATCTCACAAACCTCGCAGCTTTATCTGAGGCGTCTGCGTCAAGAGCACCTGCTGTATATTGAGGCTGATTGGCAACAATTCCGATCGCTTCTCCATCAAGAAAAGCCAGGCCGATTACTAGATTTTTTGCAAATGATTTTTGAATCTCAAAGAATGTATTTCTATCAATAAAGGTATTAATAACATCCTTTACATCATATGGTCTGCTCATATTGTCTGGGACGATATGTTCGATTTCACAGGATTTATCAACTGCTTTTCCGAATATGGATTCTGTTTTTTGAAGGTTGTTCTGTGGTAAATATTTTAGAAGCCTTTTTACCCCGTCAAGACACGCAAAATCATTTTCATAAACAAAATGCGCCACACCTGATTCGCATTCATGAATTTTTGCACCGCCTAGCTCTTCTACAGAAGTCGTTTCTCCTGTCACAGTCTTGATAACATCTGGTCCTGTAATAAACATTTGACTTGTATTTTTAACCATAAAAATAAAATCTGTAATTGCCGGAGAATAGCAGGCGCCTCCGGCACATGGCCCCATGATCACTGATATTTGCGGAATCACGCCGGAAGCTGCGGTGTTACGGTAAAAGATTCCGGAATATCCGGCAAGAGAAGCAATCCCTTCTTCGATGCGAGCCCCACCGCTGTCATTGATTGAAATAAAAGGACACATGGAGTTGATAGCCATGTCCATTATTCTGCATATTTTCTCGGCATGTGCCGCGCCGAGCGTTCCTCCATTTACAGTAAAGTCTTGCGAGGCGGCATACACGATCCTGCCATTTATACTGCCATAACCAGTGATTACACCATCCCCTGTGGTACTTTTCGACAATTCATTAAGAGCTTTTGGTTCTCTTATTGTGCCCACTTCATAAAATGAATTTTTATCGAATAGATAGTCGATTCTTTCTCTTGCTGTGAGCTTGCCCTGGCTGTGCTGCTTTTCTGTTTTGTGTATGCCGCCGCCTTTAAATGCCGCATCTATTTTTTTTCTGAGTTCTTCAGTATATTTTTTGTCCCACATAGCTTTCCCGCATTTTTTTAAAATTGATATGTAATAGAGTTTGTCTTAATCGTTAATAAGGATTTGTTCTGTCTCAGGAGAACACGTTTCGTTGCTGCTTACAAATTCTGTGAGTGCTTTGTATATTTTTGGTGTTTTCTTATGAAAGAGCTCCGCTGTAATGCAAATTATTGTCCACCAAATCATTTTGATATCCAGCCTGGCGTTTCTGTTTTTTACATACCAGACGTCAAGTTCCAATCTTGTGGGAAGAACTTTTATGCGATATTCTTCCTCGGCTTCGATCATATCGCCGTATATATAATCATATAGTGCCGAAGGACCTGTTAATCCAGGAGTTGCGGAAGCCGCCGCCGCGTTTTTTCCCGTCCGCACTATTTGCACTTGATCCACCGAGGCAGGTCTTGGGCCTACCAGACTCATATCCCCGCGTAAAATATTAAGAAGCTGGGGCAGCTCATCCATTTTGGTAGCTCTGAGAAAACTGCCGAATGGAAATATGCGATCAGTATCTGCTTTGAAGTAGTTTTCATTTGTGCCCTTAGCCAGACGCATTGACCGAAATTTAAACATTCTGAATTCTTTATTATTTTTACCAACCCTGTGAGCCAGATAAAAATATGGCCCGGGATCAGAACATTTAATACCGATCATCGCAATCAGCCATAAAGGAACGGTGATAATAATTCCAATAAGAGAACAAGTGATATC
>QAKH01000109.1 GCA_003343885.1 Clostridiales bacterium
ACTTGTCGGCAAAAAAGTTTTTTTCCACGCTTTTTTCGAAAAAGCGTGGCGGCGATGCGCCGCTGCAATTTTCGCGGACAGGCAAGTAAAAATGACAAATTTATTTTCCGCGCCTCTTTATTCAATTTTGCAATATAAGCTCAACCGCACAAACTAAGTCAAAATCTCTATTTCATAAAAAAGAAAGAGCCGACAAGTATCGCGCGAATGAAATGAGCGGGATACTTGTCGGCAAAAAAGTTTTTTTCCACGCTTTTTTCGAAAAAGCGTGGCGGCGATGCGCCGCTGCAATTTTCGCGGACAGGCAAGTAAAAATGACAAATTTATTTTCCGCGCCTCTTTATTCAATTTTGCAATATAAGCTCAACCGCACAAACTAAGTCAAAATCTCTATTTCATAAAAAAGAAAGAGCCGACAAGTATCGCGCGAATGAAATGAGCGGGATACTTGTCGGCAAAAAAGTTTTTTTCCACGCTTTTTTCGAAAAAGCGTGGCGGCGATGCGCCGCTGCAATTTTCGCGGACAGGCAAGTAAAAATGACAAATTTATTTTCCGCGCCTCTTTATTCAATTTTGCAATATAAGCTCAACCGCACAAACTAAGTCAAAATCTCTATTTCATAAAAAGAATAAAGCCGACAAGTATCGCGCGAATGAAATGAGCGGGATACTTGTCGGCAAAAAACGCTTTTTCCCACGCTTTTTTCGAAAAAGCGTGGCGGCGATGCGCCGCTGCAATTTTTTCCCACGCTTTTTCGAAAAAAGCGTGCGGGGTATGGGGCAGCGCCCCATATAAATAAATCAATCCCTCGTTCATGACATGGGGCAGCGCCCCATAAAAAAACTACTTATCTCTGCACACGACCGGAACCGCCGCCTTTAATAAGTGACTCTACCTCGGCAACAGATACCATATTGTAGTCACCCTCAATGGTATGCTTAAGAGCGGAAGCGGCAACAGCAAACTCAACGGCGTCCTGAGTAGACTTTCCGTTCAACAGAGAGTATATAAGACCGGCGCCGAAAGAGTCTCCTCCGCCTACACGGTCAACGATGTGAAGATTATATTTTCTTGAGAAGCAGTAATCCTTGCCATCGTACAGCATTGCCGCCCAGTTATTGTCGTTCGCGGAAATGCTTTCACGAAGAGTAATTGCAACCTTTTCAAAGCCAAAACGATCCATGAGCTGTTTTGCAACGCTCTTGTATGCTTCATGGTTGACAACGCCCTTTTCAACGTCGGTATTTTCAGCTTTTATTCCGAATACGTCGCCGGCGTCTTCCTCGTTCGCTATGCATACGTTTATGTACGGCATAAGCTCTGCCATAACCTTGCCTGCCTTTTCCTTGCTCCAGAGCTTTTTACGGTAGTTAAGGTCACAGCTTACCTTGATGCCCTTAGCTTTACAAACCTTGAGCGCTTCAAGTGTTATCTCGGCTACATTATCTCCGAGTGCGGGAGTAATTCCGGTAAAGTGGAACCAGTCAGCTCCGTCAAGAATGTCTTCCCAGTCGAAATCTTCCTTTTTAGCCAGGGCAATAGCGGAATAAGCTCTGTCGTATATTACCTTTGAAGCACGGACAGACGCACCCTTTTCAATGTAGTAAATACCCATTCTCTCGCCGCCGCGGGTAATTTTGCTTGTGTCAACGCCAAAGTATCTGAGCGAATTTTCCGCCATCTGTCCGATCTCATGAGTCGGAAACTTGGATACGAAAACCGCATCAACGCCGAAGTTTGCAAGCGATACGGATACGTTCGCTTCTCCGCCTCCGAAGGTAGCGTCAAAGCTTTTAGCCTGAATAAATCTTGTGTAAAGAGTCGGTTCAAGCCTGAGCATCAATTCTCCAAAACATACTGCTTTCATGTAAATAAACACCCTTTCGTGATGTATAGTGATATATTACAAATAACTGATTTAACAGCGCAAAAAACAATGTTGAAATCATCTTAAAAAAAGTGTATAATAATCACTGAAAATTATTTCATTTTGATTTTATCACCGCTTTTTCCAAATGTCAATACATACAGCTAAACTGCATAACATTACACAAATACAAGGAGTACGCCATGCTTAACATAACCCTTATATACTTAGGTACACCGAAGGAACGCTTTTATAAAGACGCACTTGACGAGTACGTAAAACGGCTCGGAAAATTCTGCCGCTTTACCGAAAAATGCCTGAAACCTGAAAATCTCCCCTCCTCCCCTGCCGACGGAGACATCAAAAAGGCGCTTGCCGCCGAAAAGCAGAAAATACTCGACGCCGTTCCGAAAGGTGCTTATACTATCGCTATGTGCGTTGAGGGAAAACAATTGTCATCGGAAGAGCTTGCTTCAATTGTCGAGGACCTTCCGTGCAGAGGCGTATCCGACATGGCGTTTATCATTGGCAGCTCGCACGGACTTGACGAAAGCTTAAAAAAAGAATGTGACTTGCGTATTTCAATGTCACGCATGACATTTCCTCATACCCTTGCAGCCGTAATGTTGACCGAGCAGATATACCGTGCTTTTACTATAATCGGCGGCGAACAGTATCACAAATAAAGCGCCTGTACAAATGAACCGAAATTAAAAACAGCAACTGTTTTACCATTTCATGCCGCAACCGCAGGTTGTCAAAAATAGCTAAGCGTGTCGGTTGATTTACTTTGTCATTTGTGGTAAAATCGTAAATGCAAAGGAGGAATGTACATGAACTTTACTGAATCTCTGCAAAAAATACGTATAGGAAGCGGGCTTTCGCAAGAGCAGTTCGCACAGGCGATAGACGTTTCAAGACAGGCGGTGCAGAAATGGGAAACAGGAGCCTCAAAACCCGGTATTGAGCATCTTATAAAAATATCAAAATATTTCGGAGTTTCCGTTGACTCGATTATTTTCGGAAACGAGCGCCGCGAAGAAGAAGAGCTGACAAAATCAAGCCCGATATTTCCGGATTATAACGCGCTTCCGCCATGGGAAATGTATGCCCAGGAGCTTGAGGTCGAGTACCGGCAGTGCGTCGAAGAGGGAAAAGATATTTCGATGTACAAGGATTTGTTTGAAGCGGTGGCAAGAATGCCGAAAACACAAGAAAAGAAGAAAATAGCCGACGAGCTGTTTTCATTGATTTCAAACGCTCCGCAAACAGCTGATTATAAATATAATGAGCCGTCAGAGCTTGCCAGAATTAAAGGACTCAGACAGCAATGTACAAGCAATTCGGAAAGAAAGGATAAAATAAAGGATATTGAGAAAAAAATCAGCGGCGCGTGGTACGGAAGAATAGCAGGATGCCTTCTCGGAAAAACGGTCGAGTGCATACGTACTCCGGAACTAAAGCGCCTGCTTAAGGTATCCGGCAATTATCCTATGCACCGCTATATACGTGCAAGCGACGTGACGGAACAGATGTATCGGGATTTCAAATTTAATTTCAAGGGACGCTGTTTCGCCGATAAAATTTCCTGCGCCCCATCCGATGACGACACAAACTATACAGTCCTTGCTTCTGTTCTGATAGACAAATACGGAAGAGATTTCACTCCGGCAAATGTTTTGCAGCTGTGGACCGAGGCTCAGCCGAAATCCGCATACTGCACGGCTGAACGAGTAGCTTTCTGCAACGCCGTCAAAGGATATGTACCGCCGTACAGCGCTGTTTATCAAAATCCGTACAGAGAGTGGATAGGGGCACAGATTCGTGCCGACTACTTCGGATACATAAATCCCGGAAATCCCGAAGCCGCCGCAGAAATGGCGTTTAAGGACGCAAGTATTTCTCATGTTAAAAACGGTATTTACGGAGAAATGTTTGTTGCCGCCATGATCTCGTTTGCGGCTGTATGCGACGATATTACCGAAATTGTAAACGCCGGAATGTCGCAGATACCGTCAACATCAAGACTTTACGAGGCAGTTAAGCATATTTTGGACGGTTTTTCAGACGGCGTTGACGAAAAAGAGGCATTCGAGCGAATACACAGCGAATACGACGAATTCAACGGACACGACTGGTGTCATGTTATTTCAAACTGCCTGATAGTTGTCGCTTCACTTCTTTACGGTAAAGGCGATTTCGGCAAATCCATATGCCTTGCCGTGCAAACAGGATTTGACACAGACTGTAACGGTGCGACAGTCGGTTCGGTACTCGGCATGCGAGGCGGTGAAAGCTGTATCGGCGAAGAATGGAAGAAACCGATAAACGGAAAGTTAGATACGACCATTTTCGGCGTTGGACGTGTTTCGATAGAGGATCTTGTAAAAAAGACAATGAAACATATAGCACAATAATTTTACTATTTTACGCCTTGTCTGAAGAAATTCCTGATTTAGTCAGCAAAAAAATATTTTTTCACAGAAACAAAGCTGTCCGGCTCGAACAATACGTGAGCCGGACAATTCATTTTTATACTACTTTAACATGAAATTTCTTTGAGAGCGTTGAAATGACATAATCAAAAGATTCATAGTATGCCTGCGGAAAGAATTAAAAATTCAGAGAAGATTACTGCCGCACTGATACGCCTCGCTTAAAAAGCTTTTCCGTCAGCCAGGAATTCCTGTACCGCCTTTATATCCACGTCCTTATACGCAACGGAATATTTTCCGGCATATGCGGCGACAGCGCCGACTCCCTCTCCCATGCCGACGCATATGGGCATTACCCGGAAATTCGAGTGGGCAATATGGGTGCCGGATATGTTTCTGCCGCAAAGCAAAAGCCCGTCAACGCCTTCAGGTATAAAGCATCCGAGCGGTATTGAATACCCGTTCTGTTGGGTGAAATGCTTCTGTACACCTGTTTCGTCAAGTCCTGAGCCGGTTATGTTGTGTACGTCAAAATTGAAGTGCGCTCCGCGTACTATCCAGTCCTCGAAGGTCTTTGCCGCAAGTATGTCTTCGCCCGTAAGCGTATAAAGTCCCTTGAAATGGCGTGTTTCACGTATTCCTATAAGGGAGGCGGTGCTGATAAGGAAGCACTTTTCAAATCCCGGAACATATTCCCTCAAAAACGCAACTATGCTGTCAATCTGCGAACGGCACGTAATCTCCGCCTTTACCAAATCCTCGGTTTTTGTGCCGTCAATGTCAACAGCGTTTGTCATATTGCAGGTTATGACTCCCGGCAGAGTTGAAGCGTAGAGAAGAACGTGTCCGGCAGGATGAGGAAGAAGTTTCTTGGCAAGGGCTTGAAGCTCGCCCTTTTCGGTCTGGCAGGTTGTTTCAAATGAGCCGGGAAGAGGCGCAATGTCTGTGTTTACTCCTGCAACCTTGAACATGAGCGTTGCCGGCTGCATTTTTCCGTCTGACTCTCTGCCTTTTTCATACGGCACGCCGGCTTTTAATGCGATATCCCCATCAGCGCTTGCATCAATAACAGTGTCAGCAAACACGGCAAAACGCCCCGACTTGTTTTGAATTATAACGCCTTTAACGGTATTTCCCGACATTATGGTGTCACACGCAAACGTGTATAACAGAATTTTTACTCCCACACTGTCGAGCATTTCAAGATACTGATATTTTAATTTTTCGGGATCAATGCTTATGGTGATTTTACCGTGCATTTCTCCTTCGTTTCTTTCGGCGCTGTCGGCAAGAATTTTGTGATAAAGCCTGCTTTCGCAGTTCCCCGTCCAGTGACTCATCATTCCGCTTGTCGATATGCCGCCGAGACTTCCGAGCTGTTCGACAATCATTGTCTTTCTTCCGAGAAGCGCGCTTGTATATGCCGCGCTGACGCCCGCAGGCCCTGAGCCTATTACAAGCACTTCTGTATTTATTACCGGTATATCTCTTGCCGGTTCTGAATAATAATTCATATCCGCAAATCCCCTTTCGTGTGTTTTTTCGCACTAATTTTCAAACAGTTCATGCATTTGTGTAAATTATAGGGTACAATATAAATAATAGCATTAACAATCGGGCAAAAACAGTTAAATTTCAGGCAAATTTTGTGTGAGGGCGGTTTTATGAAGAACATGATTGAAGCACTGCGTGACTACATTCTGTATCTTCAGGGCGAACATTCGCTTTATGTTACCGTACATTCATTCTCAGACGAGCTGTGCGAGGTCACACGTGCTTTATCCGAGTTAAACATTCACTCAAATCCATACTGTATATATATAAAATCATTTTCTGACGTCTGGAATAACTGCATAAGCAGACAAAAAAAGGTATACGAGTACATAAAGAAAAACGGCGATGAGATTTTTTTCGGTTCGTGTTATGCGGGAGTCGGGGAATACGTTGTTCCGGTATGTGAAAACGATATTATATACGGATTTATAAGCGTCAGCGGATATGCAGGAAGCAGTGAGAAAATGCGGCATATACGTGAAAAATACACTTTGCCCCGTGAAACGCTTGAGCAAAACTACTGCAAATATCTGTGCAGTACCGTTCCGGATAAAAAAACAATAGAAACGCTGATTATACCGGTTCGGGCAATGCTGCTTGTTCAAATAAGGGAAAAGCCGGCGAATCTTTATTCGGAAGAAGAAACTATCGTCAATAATGCTCTTGCCTGCCTGCACCGCAACTACGCGGCGAAAATCGACCTTGATTTTGTGGCGGATTACTGCCATTGCAGCAGAAGAACATTAACTTCAAAATTTTCAAAAGTAACCGGATACACAGTCGGACATTACATTGAAAAACTGCGTATGCAAAAAGCCGCGTCTCTTCTTGCCGACACCTCGCTTAAAATGACAGAAATTGCCTTTTTATGCGGATTTTCGGATGCAAATTATTTCTCCAGACGTTTTTCCGAATATTATAATATAAATCCTTCAGGATACAAAACCGGTATTTTGGGACAAAACCCGGATAAATCTGCTGAAACCTATCAAAAAAGCTATTTTGTAGAATAAAAGTTTTCTGTTCAGTAATTCTCAATAAAATTCAATAAAATAATTTAAACAGTGTTTTATATTATTGCTATTATTGCGAAAGATACTGCCTTATTAAGGAGGAGTTCAAATGGAAACAGTTCGCAACTACAAATGTCCTAACTGCGGCGCTCCGCTTATTTTCGGTGCTGACAGCGGCAAACTTCACTGCGACTCTTGCGGCAATGATTTTGACATAGAGCTTATGAATTCTCTCGACGACGAAGAAAAAAACGCCGGAAGCTCAAAATACGACTGGACTCACTATGAGCCGAGAAATTTTGACGAAGCGGAAGCTGCCGGACTTGCAAAATACAACTGTCCTAACTGCGGCGCCGAGATAACGGGAGACGAGACGCTTGGAGCTACGGTGTGTCCGTACTGCGCGAACGCCAACATTATCAAAAGCAAATTTGAAGGCGCATTAAAGCCCGATTATGTAATTCCGTTCAAGTTAGATAAAAAAGCCGCAGTAGATGCATTTGAGAAAGCCTGCGGAAACGCCCCGTTTCTTCCGGACGAATTTAAGGATAAAAAGAGAATATCAGAAATGACCGGCGTATACGTTCCGTTTTGGATGTTTGACTGCGACTGCAACGCCGACATTACATACTCCGCACAGAGAACATCTCACTGGAGCGACTCGGAATACAACTATACAAAAACCGACTACTATCGCCTTTACCGCAGCGGTAGCATCGGATTTGCGAATGTTCCCGTCGACGGTTCAAAAAAAGCGGACGACACTTATATGGAGGCGCTTGAGCCGTTTGACTATAACGACGCCGTAAATTTTGACACAGCCTATCTTTCCGGATATTTCGCCGACAAATACGACGTTTTAGGCGACGAGAGCGAGCAAAGAGCAAACGAGAGAATAAAAGCAAGTACCGAGGCGGCTTTTTCCACCACGACAGGCGGATTTCTTTCAGTGCATCCGATTTCTTCCGGAATCCGTTTTTCAGAAGGAAAAATAAGATATGCGCTTTTGCCCGTATGGATGTTAAACATAAAGTACGCCGGAGAAATATATAAGTACGCAATTAACGGTCAGACGGGAAAGACTGCGGGAAAATTCCCGATATGCAAAAAGAAAAGGAATATTTATTTCGCCAAAGTATTTGCGGCGGCGCTTGCAGTATGCTGTGCGGCGGCTGTCGCTTACTTGTATTGGTTTTAGGAGACGGATTATATGAAAAAAATCATTTTATCAGTTTTTATTGCCTCTGTCCTTCTTACATTTTTAAGCGGCTTTGTATTTGCGGAAGAAAATACAGGACTTATCCGTGACAACAGCGATGTACTTGAGCAAGCTGAAAAAAATATACTCGAAAAGCGCCTTACGGATATTTTTGAAAACTATGGTCTTTCTCTTATTCTCATTTCTGAAAACTCACTTGAAACAGATATTAACAGCGAATTGTCTTTAGAAGCACAGGAATCCGTATCTTTTCCGGTGGGCGCGATATTTTTGATAAATACAAATTCCGGTGAAATAAGCATAAAATCGTTCGGAGAGTGGGAGACGGTGCTTGATGAGGAGTACTGCGGAGCACTCGAAGAAATTGTCAAGGAAAAGCTGGATATTTACGGATACTATGAGGCATATCAAAACACAGTATATAACATAGAACGCAGGCTAAGCGGCGAAGATGGGCTTTATGACGGTTCGGCGTACATGCCGTCTGTGTCAGACGGAGCCGGGTATTTGTCTGAAAGCCAGGTACAGGAGATTTCTGAAAAGTTAGACAGCTTGCGGGAAAATTACATGATTGACGTAGCCTTGTTTACAGAAACAGACCTGTCTGCCGAAACTGCCGAACAGGCGGCAAGAGACTTGTATGACTACTGCTTTTACGGTATAGGCGAAAACGACGACGGCATATTGTTTTATATATGTAAAAACACGAGGGAATACTATTTTATAACATATGGATACGGCAAAGAGGTATTTGACGATTACGCTCTTGACTATATTGAAAACATAGTTGTTTCATATCTCGCCTCAGACGAGTATTACGAAGCTTTTTTGGCTTACGCCGACACGGCAAAAAATATATTGCAGGCGTCATTGTCATCGGAAAACGAGTATAATCCGGTGCCGCCGGCAGGAGGAAATACCAACGAGGACTATTTCATTCCGCATAACGGGAACGAATATGCCTATACTTCACATGAATTTTCCTTTACGCCGTTTCTGATTGCTATTGCGGCTTCCATTGCCATAGCGCTCTTTATGACGTACACAAAGCAATCGGCAATGAATACAGCAAAGCCGCAAAATCTTGCTAATAATTACGTCAAGGACGGCAGTTTTATTGTTACCCGTTCACGGGATGTTTTCCTTTACAGTACACTGATAAAACATAAAAAGCCTAAAAACAATACCAACCACTCATCGGGTCGTTCCGGTTCTTCAGGCCGTTCCGGGTTTTCGGGACATTCTTCATCAGGCAGAAGCCACGGAGGAAGAGGCGGACGTTTTTAGCATTTTCTGCGCAGTGCGGTATTCAAAACCAATGAAGCATTTAAAAATAAAAAACAAGCTAAACAACTACTTATTTTTACTTAAGGAGGTAAAAACATGGGACTTATAAAGGCAGCTATCGGAGCGGCAGGCGGAGTACTTGCCGACCAGTGGAGAGAGTTCTTTTACTGTGATTCACTCGATGAAACGGTGCTTGTTACAAAGGGAGAAAAGAGAACAGGCGGCAGAAGCTCCAATAAAAAGGGTGAGGACAACATAATTTCAAACGGTTCCGTTATAGCCGTTGCGGACGGTCAGTGCATGATTATTGTCGATCAGGGAAAGGTCGCAGAGATATGCGCAGAGCCCGGCGAGTTTATTTATGACACATCTTCTGAACCCAGCGTTTTTTACGGAAGTCTCGGTGAAAACATAAAGCGCAGCTTTGCCGAATTCGGAAAGCGTTTCGGCTTTGGTGGAGACACCGGAAAGGATCAGCGTGTTTATTACATTAACACAAAGGAAATATACGGCAACAAATACGGTACGCCAAACCCCGTTCCGTTTCGGGTAGTAGACGCCAATATCGGGCTTGATATTGACATTTCCGTGCGCTGTCACGGAGAATATTCCTACAAGATTTCAGATCCTGTTTTGTTTTATACAAATGTATGCGGAAACGTCGAAGGCGATTTTTACCGTGACGAAATAGACAGCCAGTTAAAAACCGAACTTTTGACAGCTTTGCAGCCTGCTTTCGCGAAAATTTCACAGATGGGCGTGCGTTACAGTGCTCTTCCTGGACATACAACCGAGCTTTCGGGTATCCTCAACGAGGAGCTTACGGAACAATGGAAAAAGCGCCGCGGAATTGAGATAGTATCTTTTGGAGTTTCCTCGGTCAATGCGTCTGAAGAGGACGAAAAAATGATAAAAGAGCTGCAAAGAAACGCCGCTTTCAGAAATCCGTCAATGGCGGCCGCTCATTTGGTAGGTTCACAGGCGCAGGCTATGCAGGACGCCGCAAAAAATCAAGGCGGCATGGGCGCTATGGGAGGATTTTTCGGTATGAATATGGCGCAGAATGCGGCGGGCGCTAATGCCGAAAAGCTTTTTGCCATGGGAAGCGACAAACAAAAATCCGACGGCGGAAGTACAAGTACAGAAAAGGAAAGCTGGAAATGCTCCTGCGGCAATATTGCCTCAGGCAAATTCTGTCCTGAGTGCGGTTCTCCGAAGCCGGCGGCGCAGACAGGCTGGAAATGTTCGTGCGGCACGGTTAACAAGGGAAAGTTCTGTACTGAATGCGGAAAGCCCAAACCTGCCGGAGCTTTGTTATACAAATGCGACAAGTGCGGCTGGGAACCGGAAGATCCGGCTAATCCTCCTAAATTCTGTCCGGAGTGCGGCGACGCTTTTGACAGCAATGACGTAAAATAAGATGTGTTTTTATTGAATTATTATAGGGAGTGGGACTAAATCTCACACCCTGTCTACTATTGACAAAATTTTTGTGGGTTAATAATTTACTTTTTCCAGCGTTATTTACACGAAAAGATATTTCGCCCTCTGCCAAGGGCGACGAGGGCTACGCGCCCTCGACCGCGCCCGCTTTTCTTTCGAGAAAAGCGGTGCAAAAGAACTTACTTTTTGCGTTTAAACGCTTTAGGGTGCGGGACATAGTCTCACACCCTGTTTACTTTTCATTTTATAACACTTCAAGACAACTCGCTGTAATACACCTTTGTTATCCTGGTGCTGTTCAGACAGACTCCTGAACCGGCGGAATGATAGTATCCGACCAAAAAGTAATCTTCCCCGGAAAATATCGCAGGCAGGAGCTGAAAATTTGTCATTGTTGGCTTGATATATGAAAATCAATATATAGAAACGCCGGCTGTCACACGCATGAGTCAGCCGGCGTTTCTTAAGTTTTATTCTTCTGGTTTTGTTTCTGTTACTACAATATTGTCAAAATAGTATCCTACGCTCAGTTCGTTAACCGGATCCGTGTAGAACGTGAACTCGTCTTGGCTTCTGTCACGGCTGTCGGCTGATACAGTAAACTCAAACTCGAAGTGCTTCCAGCCGTCGCCTATAGTTATCGGCACCCTGTGTACCAGGTGGTCCGACGTCCCGGCCGGATCGTTATACCGCATATTTGCGAGAAACGTAGCTGAAAAATCGTCCGGCAAATCGGTATTCAAACCGTTCGAGAATATTTTCACATCTCCTTCAACCTTGTAGGTTGCTCCTGGAGTGAATCTTACTGACTGTATAGCGTACAGCCATTCTTTTTTATCAGACAATCCCGTGATTTTGTAGCAGTGATTGTTCTCATCTTCCGGATCAGTTACTATGCCGTGGTCGGCATGGCCCTTGAAGCCGGGATTGGCGGTATCCTCAGCGTCTCCGTTGAGAAGCACAAACGGCACTTCATCAGGATCAACATAAACATAATCCGGATCTTCAACAAAGCGGATATAGTCAATGTCTATCGTTCCGTAAGCGTTGAACGGGTCAAAGCGCAGTCTTGTAATAGTATCCTTCCAAAGCGGCTGATCAGCGGTATTAAACGTGAACTCTTCCCATTCTCCGTTGCTGTCAAGACTGTTAAGATTTATCTTCAGCGTCTTAGCCTCGTTCCAGGTCGGATCTTTGTCAGTGATAAAGTACATAGTAAGCTGCTGGATATTCTCAGTTCCGTGGTACTTGTATCTTACGCGGTACTCAAGCTTTTCATATTTTTCCGCCGGCATATTCAGCTCAGTCGCTGACATAATCGTCGGGTCATTTGAGGTTGTCATCGACTCGCAGGACATATATCCGTCATAGCTCATCAGACTCATAAACGTTGATGACCAGCCTTCAGTATCGCCGAGCGTATTGAATTCCCAGTCGCCGAGTACTCTGGAATTTATTTGATCGAAAAAATGCTTTTGATCAGTATCTATTACAACAACACCTTCATCGTTAACAGTGCAGGTGTAACCGACTTCGGCGCACAGCTTTTCGATAGGAATCAGCGGCAGTCCGTCAAGTTCTCCAAGCTCATATCCGAGATCTTTCTCAGTTCCGTCCAAAGTATACTTGCTGCTTCCGACTGTATATTCCACAACGTGATTTACAAAGTTCAGCGTAAGTTTTCCGGCGTCTTTATCCCAGATGTGGAACGCATTAAGGCGGAAGTCCATAGCAGCTGCGGGATCAAACGCAACAAGGATGTCACCGGTTGCAGAAGTTTTGGTTGGGAATTGAGTACCAAAAGTTTGACCGTTAATTGTCATTTCTTTTATTGTTTTTTGCGGGGAAGCGAGAAGTTCGGCAGATTTTACAGTGAAATTGATGCCGGCAGGCCCTACCGGGTCTATACGAAATCCCACAAGCGTACCGGTCCAGGTCTTAAGCTCGCTCGTGTTAAAAATATATTCTGTCATTTCATCTGTTGTGGAAACTATCGACATTCCTTTATCTTCTGCCCAGGCAGTGTTTGTAAGTGTTGTAAAATACAAATGGATAGACTGTCCTTTAGGAATTTTTGCTGTAATTCTTACGGCACGAACCCGGTCGAGATCTATTTCTGTACCAATGTCGTTGAGCTGAAGAATAGCGTCAGCACCTGAGGTACCTGAAAGTCCTTCTTCATTCTGTACACAGTTTTCAACGCTCCAAATATTCAGGGCAGAATTCTTTTCACCGTAATCAATCGACCAAACAGGACTCAAGGAATCCATATCAATTTCTTCCGTATACCAGCCCTCATCTCTGAGGAGATGTCTGTACTGAGGATACAGGCGGTTGATTCTCGCTCTCTGTTCTTCATCGGGAATTGTATTTAAAGAAGCGTCTGCCTTTTCATCTGTGTATGCTTCACGGAGAACGTCAAGGTAACCGAATCCCTTTTCATCGGTTGTCGGCATTATATAAGTACCTTCACCGTATTCATTCCAGGTTGAAAGCATAACGAAGTTCTGCTGCCAGTCTTCTTTTGCGTACGTGGGAAGATATTCTGTTTTTACCCATTCTTGTGCTGCTGCATAGTCTTCCATAGTCATCATCGGATAGCGTACATCGTGCCAAGGAATACTGTTAAAGCCTACACTTATTGTGGGTACTGTGTAAATTGCAGGATTATTGGCGCTTGAAAGATTTGAAGATTTATTAACTTCAAGCTGATAGCCCGATGTTCCCCAGTTATATGCGTAGCATCCGTCAAAGCCCATTTCGGCAAGATCACTGCTGGAGCTGCCGCAAGCTAAATAAATCATGCCGTCAAAACCAAGCTTTTTGACTTCTTCTTCAAGATAGTCAAAGCACTTTTTAACGTCGGCATTTGTTCCGTTCATACGTTCCGGAATTTTGCCAGCTCCGAATACGCACATAACAAGTTTATTATCAATCGTTATATGGCGGGGATCCTTAAAGTAATTTTCAATAAAGTACGGAACATAGTAATTTTTCCAGGAATCGAAACTATCCGGACTGGAAGCATTTGCTGTTTCCCAAATTACACAGAACTTTGTCATATCCGAATACTTTGCGTTCATAAAACCGTCATAAAGATGTGTTGCTGAATATCTTTGCGGTCCGTTGGTACTATTTGCGTAAATACAGAACGCCTGGAAATCTATACCGTGCTCAACAATGTACTTAATTTCCCAATCGGCGGTTTCGGAATTTCCTTCATCATAGTATCCGAGTACGGGAATAGGATCATCATATGGAGATATGCATGCCCAACCAAAGTGGTTTCCGTTCTGCCAAAGCGAGCAAACGTTCATACCAACGATATATTTATCTTCCCCTGCCGGTACAACAGGCTCCGGAACATAGTCTTCTCTATCATATACTCTGAAAACTTTGAAGTCATCGAGGCTCGGCGTTGTATCACTGGAATTCGAGACAACTATATTATCGGCAGACGTTGCCGCCTCGGCAAAAGGCACCTCGCCCACTTCTCTGCCGTTGATTTTTATCAGCGCGGTCTGAGCTTCCATATCGGCTTCTATTCTGAGCCTGTACCACATATTACCGTAGTAATCCTCATATACTGTCTGTCCGTTGGCGTAGAAATTGTTTTCATCGGTTGTAAATGTAACAATGTTTTTAGTGCCGCTCTTCAATGAATAGCTGATGCTTTCCGACTTCGGAAGCATAAACATACATTCAGCGACAACGGTTCCGCTTACCGGAGAAAAATAAGCGCTTGCGGATTTTCCGCTTGGCAGATTCAAGCTTCCGCTGTTGGTGACGCCTTCATCAACCGTCCAGCCGATAGGCGGCTTGGTCATATCGCCGTAACTAAAGTCTTCATTCAGTGCATAGTTAACAGTCATATACACAGGACCGGGCGACAGAACGGAAGTCGATTCCTTAGTGGTTGCAAAGCGGAAGTTAAGTATATTAGTCTTTTCACCCGAGGTTGCAAGCGGATAAGTTCCGCAGTCAACATTATTTATGTAGGTTGTGCTGCGATTGTTATCCAAATCCACGATTATGCGGAAATTGAATGAGCGTTCATCGGTTATGTCATATATACCGGTATACGAACCGTCCGCTCCGAGAAGCTTCCAGTCTCCGCCCACTGTTTCAAGCCGGTATACACTGTCGCCGGTATCGTTCTGAAATTCAAGATACACACCGTCATATCCGCCGACAGATACTTTTGTCTGGAGGGTAATAGCACCGGTAGTGGTTTTATTTATTTCACGGATATAGGCTGTGCCTGCTTCCGTACTTATATCAAGTAAAGCACCGTAGGATCCGGTAAGGGAAGTTCGTGGATACGCTCCTCTGTTGTCAAGAAGCCAACCGGAATTTATTCCCTCTTTTGTTGCGTTGAATGTCGGAGTGGTTACGAGCAGATATGCATCGTCGTCTGAAATAACATCAAGAGTCTTTTCAAGACGGTTTTCCGGTAACGCAACACGGTTTATTATTGCGGCAGCCTCGGCACGGGTGATGTTGTCCTCCGGTCTGAAGTTGCCGTATGAATCGCTGCCCATTACGATACCTGCATTATAAAGCGTAAGAAGGTCTTCGGAATACGGCAGTGTTTCATAGACGTCGGGTATAGCTTCAACGTCGTTGATAGCTGTGTAGTATCCGTCCGGCATTGCGTTTTCAAACAGCATTGCTACTTCGTATCTCTTAGCCGGTCTGTCATAATCGTCAAATTGGCCGGAAGCTACAAATCCTTTTGACACTGCGTAGTCAACATAAGGAGTGTACCACTCGCCGCCGGCAGAAGTATCTATGGTTTCTCCGGCGTTTATGGCGGAAGCGCGCGCCGCCATGGTAACAGCCTCTGCGACGGTTACATTTCCGTCAGGCTGAAACAGTCCGCCGCCGACTCCCTGCATAAGCCCGAGCTCATATGTGCTTTTTACTTCGGAGGCGTACCACTGTTCCGCCGGAACATCTGTAAACATGCCGTCAGTGTAGGTGTTTGTCTTTGTAAAAGCCGAAGCAGTCAAAGTGAATGCAGCGGCAGCCATAAGACAGGTTAAAAATCGCTTGCTAAAGTTCATCATCATCTCTCCTTCGTGTTTTTGTTTTTCTGTTAATATCCTTTCTTATTATGCATTATAGCACATAAAATCAGCCAAAGTCAAGGATTTATATTGCTGTTTATTTGTACAATATTGCTATATCGGCGGTATAAAAAACGGCAGTCTGCGACTGCCGTCAGATTACTGACAAACCCACCTTTACGAACAAGAGGTGGGTTTAAGTTTTGCAAAAACAAAAAGGAAAGAGAAGAGAGCCGTTGCAATCTTCTTCATATTCTGGACGGCGGCAGTAAGCAGGCATTGCTCGGCAACTTTTGCAAGGCCGCGCAAACGGCAATAGCGAAGCCCATGCAGTTCTTTTGAATCTGCGAAGCTCCGCTCAATCGTTTCTTTTCGTCTTGCGTAAATCTTTTTACCGTAATCGGTATGAGTAAATTTCCAAGCCTTATCCTTGAAATCTTCCCATACATGACGGCGAATGCTTTTCGTTGTTTG
>QAKH01000090.1 GCA_003343885.1 Clostridiales bacterium
AAAAGAACTTGATTTTATGTTTTATTCTGAGTTTGTGCGGTGGCGTTTATGCCGCACAAACGGGCAAGGTTTCGCGGAAGACTAATTCGCTGTTTTTACTTATTAGTACGCGAAAGTTGCAGCGGCTCTCAGCCGCAGCCGAACAACTTTAAGGGTTGTCCGGCTATTTATTATTCGTTTTATTTGATATTCTTTGAAAAGCTGTCCTTAAGGGTAACTATACGGTTAATAACATGCGGATTGTGCACGTCAACACAGAAATAACCGTTTCTCACAAACTGAAATCTCTCGGAAGCGGCGGCGTCTTTAAGCGACTCCTCAAGCTTGGCGTTAGGCATAACCACAAGGCTTTCCGGATTGAGATAGTCCTTAAACGACTTGTCTTCAGGAATTGCCGACGTATCCTCAATTGTAAACAGCTTGTCGTACAACCTCACTTCTGCGTCCACGGCGTGCTCCTTGCTCACCCAGTGAATCGTTCCCTTGATTTTTCTGCCGTCCGGCGGATTACAGCCGGCAGTTTCGGGATCTACCGTACAAATAAGCTTTTCCGGTCTTCCGTCCTTGCCGTAAATAACCTCTTTGCACTTTGCTGCATATGCGCTCATGAGCCTTACTTCGGAATCAGGCTTGAGTCTTTGGAATTTCGGCGGAGGATTATCTGAAAAGTCCGCTCTTTCAATATACAAATGCTTGGTAAACGCTACTTTTCTTGTGCCCTCATCGGGTTTTTCAGGGTTATTTACAACGTCAAAATACTCTGTCTTTCCCTCTTCAAAGTTCTCTATCTCAACTTCAAGCGGATCAAGAACTGCCATACGGCGGTTTGCGGTATGGTTGAGCTCGTCTCTTATGCAGTGGTCGAGCAGGTTTATATCGCACAATGAAAGCGCCTTTGATATTCCCGAACGCTGAACAAAGTCAAATATCGACTCGGGAGTAAAACCGCGTCTGCGAAGTCCGCAAAGGGTAGGCATTCTCGGATCGTCCCATCCGTCGACCAGCTTTTCCTCAACCAAAGCTCTGAGATAGCGTTTGCTCATGACGGTATAAGTAACGTTGAGTCTTGCGAACTCTCTCTGCTTCGGCTTGTTTTCAAATCCGATATTGTCAACAACCCACTCGTACAACGGACGGTGGTTTTCAAACTCTATCGAGCACAGTGAGTGCGTTATGCCCTCAAGCGCGTCCTGTATTGGGTGAGCAAAATCGTATAAGGGATATATGCACCACTTGTCGCCCTGGCGGTGATGATGCGTGTGGAGAATACGGTAAATCGCAGGATCACGCATATTCATATTCGGAGAGGACATGTCTATTTTCGCGCGAAGCGTATGCGTTCCGTCGGCAAACTCTCCGTTTTTCATTCTCTCAAATAATTCCATATTCTCTTTTACGCTGCGGTCTCTGTAAGGACTGTTTTTTCCCGGCTCGGTCAACGTTCCTCTGTACTCTCTCATCTGTTCGGGAGTAAGGTCGCATACATACGCCTTTCCGTCGGAAATGAGCTTGCAGGCAAACTCGTAGCATTTGTCAAAATAGTCGGATCCGTAGAAAATTCCGTCCGGCACGGCGCCGAGCCAGCGCAGGTCCTCTTCAATTGAGCGCACGAACTCGTCATCTTCTTTTACAGGGTTTGTGTCGTCGTAGCGAAGGTTGAAAAGACCGCCGTATTTTTTTGAGGTTGAATAGTTTATCCAGATAGCCTTGGCGGAGCCTATATGAAGATATCCGTTGGGCTCCGGAGGAAAACGGGTGTGTATCCGGCGTGTAAGACCGGCGGCGATATCCTCGTCAATAACGTCGTATATAAAATTTGAGGACTTGTTTTCTTCTGTCATATCTTATCTCCTTATGTTTTTTGGAATATATTGTGTACTTAACTTAATATATTGTGCATTGTGCATTTGGAAACGGTTGAAACGGCGTTTTGTCTGAACGGCAGGCACTTTTTTATCCTATACGGATACGTTTTTCGTCCTGCTTATTTCCGTCAAAAGTATTTCCGTAAACCTGGAGTTTTTTAACTCCGGCGGCGGTAACGGCAAAATTCCGAAGTTTGGAAAAAGAATTGTCGTGAATACTTATATTTTCGTGAATTTTCGGCGCAGACTCTCGGTCAAAGCCCGAAACGCTTATATCGATAAAGCTGTCGCCGCCGAGCTCATTGCAGTTGACAAAGCTGTTTTCGTAAATATCGGCGCCTTTGATTCTGCCCGACTCATACCAGTAAGCGGCAAGGTCATACAGAACCAAAGCCTTTGAGCAGTCGCTTATCGTATTGTTATTTACGGTTATTTTTCCCATTCCGGACAGGCGTATGTGCGGAAAGTCCCTAAAAACATTGTCATGTATCAGAATATCAGGCATTTTCTCGGGCGTTTCCACAAGAAATCCCTTTTTTACCCGGTCTTTGCCATATAAAAAGTCCATGCTTGCGTTTAACGTCAAGCCGTCCATACCGCAAATGTATACGTCCTTCACTATTGCCTCAGCCAAAACTTCAAGGTTTGTCGGATCTATAAAGCGCACACGGTCGGACTCGGAAAACGGGCTGAAAAAGTCTTGCTGTTCATGTCCGAGGCGCATATGCACGGTATCTCCGCAAATACTGTCCACCACGGTATATACGCCGTGTACGTTGCATGCGTCGTCAAGAAATGAGTCCATATTACAGCGTGCCAGTTCAAAAACCCCCGAGCAGTTGACAAGGTGAAAGGCGTCGGCTGTCAGCGTTACAAGGTCGGAATGTGCGCTCTTGTCCGTTTGCACGCCGCAAATCCGTATATCCGAGCATAACTGGGCAATAAAACCCATTCCGCCGAAACGGCGTATGGTTACATTTTCAACAAGCACGTTTTGTGAATTTTCAAAAAAGAACAGTGCGTTCTCACGCCGCTCACCAAGGTTTATCACCACCCGCTCCCCGATGTCGTACGGGCAGTGAATACCGGTGTCTGTGTCCCTGTAACGGAGATACAGCCTGTCGCCGAGGTCAAAGGCGTCTGTGAAAATCGCAGGAGCCGCGAGATTATCCGTTCGTACCGAAGGTGCGTCGCCTGCAAGCAGGTAGATTATTTTCATGAGGTCAAGCGAGTGGAGCGAAAGCTTTCTGTCGTCAGTGCCGACGACGTATTCTTCCCTGTCAAAGAACAAATGACCGTCCTTTGTCGTATACGGACTTGCGCCCTTATCTATGCGGCATAAAAAGCCGTCATCGTTCTTTTCGATAATTTCCAGCACTGCAACCGGCGAAAGGTAAGTTTCGCAAGTGAAGTTTTTAAGCGTAACACTTCTGCTTTCCGACACGATAAAGGGAAATACCTTGCCGTGAAAGATAAACAGGGAATCTGAGCCGTCGACGGTTATATCCGAGCCGCCGATAATCGGGAAGCACACCTGCTTGTTTCCGGAGGTATTGTTGCACGGGGCAAAAAAGCCGTTATACGTTCCCTGTGGGTAGAAATGATATTCGCCTTTTTCAAAAAGCAGTGTTCCGCCGCCATTTTCGGCAAGCTCCTCAAGTTTCTTTACCACAAACGGAGTCACATTCACTCCTTTTGCCGCAAGTGAGCCCGGAATTGTCAGTGTTTTTTCGGTTCTGTCCATTTTCTGTCCTCAGAGTGCCGCAAAAAATCTTATTTTCCGCATGCGTCTGAAATACGCTTCAACACTCTTTCGCTTCCTATAACTTTCATTACTGTGCAAAGGTCGGGAGAGTTTGTTCTTCCGGTGACCGCAACTCGGATTACGTTGCTGACGTCCGTAACGCTTCCCTTAAAGGCTGCCGGATCTGCCTTGTATGCTTTCATATCGGAGGTATAGCCGTGCTTTTCCGAAAGCTCCTTTATCTTATCAAACCATACGTTGTTGTCGTCCTGTTCGCTGTAAATTTCGGCGTACTCGGACAAAATCTGCTTTCTTTCATCTTCCGGCACGTGTTCCGGATACTCTTTATCCGACGGAGCAAACAGCTCGTCGTAGTAATATGACACAAAATCCTTGACTTCGCTCCAGCACGCAAAGTCTTTGCGGGGTTTCTTGCCGCCTCTGCCTATGGCAAACACGCTTTTTGCGTATTCGTGGTCGGCTTCAAGCAAGCCGAAGAGCTGTTCGTCGTTTTCCTTTGCCCAGTTGTAAACACCGTCGAAAACCTCGTCGGCAGTCATTGCGGCTATAACATTCTTTGACACGTCGTTGAACTTGTCAAGGTCGAACATGGCTCCCGAAGTGCCCATAGCGGACGCCTTGAACGGGAAATCCTTATAGGAGGCGTCCTTGTTGGCGCTTCTCCACTGTTCATAATTAGAGTTGAGCAGCGTCATGAGATATTCTATAACGCTTTTTGCCGGATAACCTTTTTCAAAATAGAAACCGAGGGTACATTCCGGATCCTTGCGCTTTGACATTTTGCGCTTGGTGCCGGTTTCAGCGTCGAGCTTCATTATCTGGGCGGTATGGCAAAACCGGGGCATACGGAAGCCGCAGGCTCTCCAAAGCTCAACATGCCAGGGAAGCGTGGAAAGCCACTCTTCTCCTCTGACAACGTCGGTTGTGCGCATAAAATGATCGTCCACTACATGAGCAAAGTGATATGTGGGTATTCCGTCTGATTTTAAGAGGACAAAATCCTGATCGTTTTCGGGGAAAGAGAGTTTTCCCTTTATCTGGTCCTTAAACTCGACCTTCTTTGACGCGTCGCCCATCGAGCGGAATCTCAAAACGTAGCTTTCGCCGTTTTGTATGCGTTTTATCGCTTCTTCGGTCGGCATATCTCTGTGAACAGCCCATTTGCCGTAATATCCGAAATTTTCTTTTGCCGCCTCTTGCGCTTCGTGAGCTTTTTTGAGATCCTCTTCGGAACAGAAGCAGGGGTAAACTCTTCCCTCAAGAAGAAGTTTTTTTGCGACGATATGATAAAATTTCGCGCGTATGCGCTGTCGGTAGGGACCGTATGCGCCTTTATCGCCGTCAGCGGTTGCGCCCTCGTCAAATTCTATGCCGAACGCTCCGAGGTATTTTATTATTTTCTCGACGGCGCCGGGGACCTCACGTTTATCGTCGGTATCTTCAATTCTGAGATAAAACACGCCGTCGTCTGAAGAAGTGTGCGCTATTCTCTCATCTGCAAGAGCGCCGTAGAGATTTCCTATGTGCATTGAGCCGGTCGGACTGGGAGCTATACGCGTCACACGAGCGCCCTCTGAAAGTCCTCGCTCCGGAAACATTTTTTCAAGAGTTTCCACCGTTTCGTCATCGGAAACATCCGGAAATATAAGAGATGCAAGAAGGTGAAGTGAATCCATTTACATTTTCCTTTCGGTATAACATTTTTAGGTTATTATTATATTCGCGGGCAAAATTTAGTAATCATTTGCTTTTTTGATTAACATTCTGGTTGTTGCTGAAATTTCAATTTTATCCTCTTCAATACTGAAGAATGCACTTCTATAACTTTGCCCGTCAGAAGAAGTCCAAGTCAAAGAATAACTATGCGTTCCGTCCATTACTGAAATCCCGCTACTTTCCAATCATCCAGAAAAATCATTGTAAAAAAATTGAGCCCGTGGTACTCTGTACCCGTTGTCCGGCAAATCCGCCGTTTTCAGCGATGTACAGCCGTAAAAAGCATCGTTCCCAATGCTTTCAAGACTTTCAGGGAGAATTACACTTTCAAGGGCAGTGCAACCGCTGAAAGCATAGTCGTTTATTACTTTCAGTCCGCCCGGCAAATCCAGCGTTTTCAACGATGTGCAGTCGGAAAAAGCTACGTACCCAATACTCTCAAGGCTTTCAGGGAAAGTTACGCTTTCAAGGGCTGTGCAACCACTAAAAGCATAGTCGACTATTACTTTCAGATTTCCTCGCAAATCCGCCGTTTTCAACGATGTGCAACCGTAAAAGGCACTGCTGCCCATTGCTGTTAACTTGTCCGGCAAATCCAGCGTTTTCAGTGATGTGCAACCGGAAAAAGCTTGATACTCAATACTTTCAAGGTTTTCTGGAAAAGTTACGCTTTCAAGACCGGTACATCCGTAAAAAGCTCCATCGCCTATTTCTTTTAACTTACCCGGCAAATTCAGCATTTTCAGTGATGTACAGCCGGAAAAAGCTTGATACTCAATACTTTCAAGGTTTTCTGGAAAAGTTACGCTTTCAAGGGCTGTGCAACCGCTAAAAGCATAGTCGTTTATTACTTTCAGCCCGCCCGGCAAATCCAGCGTTTTCAGTGATGTACAATCGGAAAAAGCTCCTCTTTCAATACTTTCAAGGCATTCAGGGAAAGTTACGCTTTCAAGACCGGTACATCCGGCGAAAGCACTGCCTATTGCTTTTAACTTGCCCGGCAAATCCAGCGTTTTCAGTGATGTACAATCGGAAAAAGCTCCGCTTTCAATACTTTCAAGGCTTTCAGGGAAAGTTACGCTTTCAAGACCGGTACATCCGGCAAAAGCACTGCTGCCTATTGCTTTTAACTTGCCCGGCAAATCCGCCGTTTTGAGTGATGTGCAACTGGAAAAAGCTTCGTACCCAATACTTTCAAGGCTTTCAGGAAAAGTTACGCTTTCAAGGGCAGTACAACCGCTGAAAGCATAGTCGTCTATTACTTTCAAATTTCCATGCAAATCCGCCGTTTTCAGTGATATACAACCGGAAAAAGCCTTGTTTTCAATTGCCGTTAAGCCTGCCGGGACTGTAATTTCTTTAAGATTTTTGCACCCAAGAAAGGCAGACTCTCCTATTGATGAAAGTGCGTCCGGAAATAAAACACCTGACAGAGTAACGCACTCATAAAAAGCTTGATCTCCGATACTCACAAGATTTTCAGATAGTTTCACGGCTGTCAGGCTAGAGCAGTACCTGAAAGATTTGTCTCCTATTGAAAGAACACTATCCGCCAGTTCCACACTTCTGAGATTTGTGAGGTTCGCAAACGCACCGTCGCTTATCATGGATACGCCGTTCTCAACCGTTATATACAATACATCGTCTTTATGTTTTTCCCATTGAGTGCCGCCGGAGGAAAAATCGTACATCTCTCCTTCGCCGCTTATTATCAGAGTGCCGTCTTCATAAAAGCTCCATTTCAATGACGGACCGCAGTCGCCCGAATCCAGTAATTTTGCTGTCAGGCGCTTACCGGAACATGAACATACAAAAAACAAACAGACAGAGAGCGTTAATGCAGCAATCATAAAATGCAAAAAAGTATTCTTCTTTAACATTATTTTCACCGTCCTAAGCTTTTTAATCACAAAAGATACGCCATTTCAAACATTACTTCATCGTCGTCGATATCGTCGTTCGAGTAAAAGTACACGTTCCCTCCGCAAAAGACAAAGCCCTGCGACAGGTAAAAGTCAATTGCAGGCACGTTGCAGTTCTGCGTTTCAAGGACAATCACACGGTAATCCTCTTCGGCCGCGAGTTCCTTTACAAAGTTCATCAAAAACTTTCCGGCGCCTTTTCCACGGTACTCGGGCTTGACAAGAAGCTGCGTCATGCGAAGTCTGTTGTTCCATTCTTCCGTCGCTATTTCGACATATCCTATGTGCTCGTCCGAACCGTCAGGACATACGGCAAAGGCTCTCGCGCCCGTCCAATAGTCCTGATAGAGAGTGTCAGTGTTCTCAACATGCCTTGTTTCGGCGTACTTTTCCCTTTTCAGAATCATTCCCATTTCAGCCGCCGTGCTTTTCACACCGACCGTATAGTGATAATCGGTATCGTATGAATAGTGCAGTTCATAATAATCATACTTTTCCCGTTCGAGGGAGATAATACGCATGTTAAACACTCCTGAAAACTTTTTTATTTGCGCTGTTTGCGCCGTTTAAGGATTTTTGCCGTATTTCATGCGGTTTTCCGTGCATAAAGCATAGGCGCACGGCAAATATAAAGGCGCGTAAACGCTCGAATGTTTTTTGAAATCTATAGCCTGTGCCATATTCAGTACGGCGTCCGAAAGCTCGTATGAAACGCGCCTCTCAGGGCATATAGCCGCAAGGATTGATCCCTCTCCGACCTCTCTTACTGGATAAAAAGCTGTGTTTAACGGCGATTCCGCCTGTCCGGAGCTGTAATACTTATAACCGCCGAACTCGTCGCGGTAAGTGAGATTCCTTTTGTTCCACGGACAAAACCTGTAATTAACCTCGTCACTGCGTTTCGGATCTGAAAACTCCTTACTGTTTTGTATCGACTTGTTTTCTCCGTACTGCGCAAGGTATTTCATGAGATTAAGCAGCTCACTCCGGAAAGCGTTGTCGGTATCGTAATCGTAAACGGCGCGCAAAGACAGCTGCATTTGAAGCGAGCAGTAGCACCGGGATTTTTCCGGATCATGCGAAAGAGAGTTCTCAAGAGCTTTGTCACGGTATTTATCGTACAGTTCTTTATACTTTCTGTCTTCCGTCACGGCATACGCCGCAAGATAAAACATCGGCAGTCTCATCCACTCGTGCGCTCCGATATCGCCCCACATTTTATTAACTTTTCCTATCGTACCGTCCTCACGAAGCATATTATAGTCGTTTTCCGGGACAACCTCTCTTATGCATTTTTCGGCAACAGCCGAAAGCACGCTCCTTATGCTGTCTTGCTGGTTAAGCGAGCTGAGCGGGGAAAAGTAAAAATTTAAGAATGAATATACAAGATGAGTATACTGATCGCGTGAGCTTTCGATATAATGGCTCTTTCCGTCAATGGGAGAAACGCTCCTTGCCACAAATCCCTTGTTTTTTTCGCTTGCGGTACACCTCATAAGCCCGTCAAAAAACCTATCCGCCAGGTCTTTAACATCGCTTCCCCTGCCGAGTCTTTCAGCGCAGACAAGCGTATCGAGCGCAGTGCTCGTGTTCATTACCGAATCCTCCATGCCGGTTCCCCAGCCGCATGGATTAGGATATGCGTCGGATATGTTCTCAAGCGTCGGCATTTCGTCCCACGCTCTCGAGATATCATCATACACAAACTCGTAAAAAAGACAGGTATCAGGGCAGAAAAAACGCTCCAATGCTGTAGACCACGCCCGGTGTATTGCTTCTTTCATATGGCGTCCACCTTTCTTAATGCTATCCGTTTTTCGGACTGACAGTCAAGAGTACGGCAAGATCCCCAAGGGTTTGCCTTTTATTTTATTGATTATATCATATATTTTTTTTATTTGCAACATTTTGGCAGTATTTTGAGCAGTTTTTCCGGAGCTATCCGCCTGCGAAATGACACCCTTAAAAAGCCGTATTCGGAACGGCAAATTCAGTATAGTTCAAGTTCAGCACAGCAGCACGGCAATACGGTTAAGCAGCTCAGCTCAGTTCAGTACAGCATTACAAAAAATCCTCCCGAAACCAAACGCTCTTTAGTCCGGGAGGATTTCACTGCCGAAAATCCGGGCAAGTGACATTATGATGTTTTTATAATGGGGTTTAGAATATCGCTATTACAGCGCCTTCATATGTTTCTGCAATGTAATCCTTTACAGTCTGGCTGAGAAGCGCTTCCTTGAGAGCGGTGATTTTTTCGAGGTTTTCATTTCCCTCTTTTACAACCAAAACGTTTGCGTATGTCTGTGCCGCTTCGGAATCTGGATCTTCTATCGCAAGAGCGTCGGAAGTCTTAAGTCCGTTGGGAATAGCGTAGTTACCGTTGATTACTGCAACACCTACTTCGCTGCGTACGCGCGGAACAATAGCTGCCTCCATCTCGACTATATCAAAATTCTTTGGATTTTCAACTATATCATTCTTTGTGGCGGTCAGACCTGCGCCCTCTTTAAGGGTTATGAGTCCGTTTGCTTCGAGAAGCATGAGAGCGCGCGCCTCGTTGGTAGCGTCGTTCGGAACGGCTATCTTTGCGCCTTCGGGAAGGTCGGCAAGAGGCTGCACGCACTGCTCAAGAATTTCAGCATGAGGAGAGGTGCTTGCCGCAACGGTTATTGTTTTGTCGCCGGAAGTGTCGCCGTTATTTGTGCAGGAAGCGAAAGAAACGGCGCATAATAGAGCGCAGGTGATGATGGTCAAAAGCTTTTTCATTGTGTTTTTTCTCCTTTCAGCGCAATGGCTGTTAAGTTTTTATATAAAATCACTTGTTCCTTATTCTCTTGTCGCAGACCTTGGCTATATAATTGAGCGTTTCCTGAAGAATCTGCACGAGAATAATGAGAAGAAGCGAAGATATATACATTTTATCGTCCTCAAACCGGTACAGGCCGTACTGTATGGCAAGCTGTCCCAGTCCGCCGCCGGCTATGAGGTATGTCATGGGCGTATAGCCGAGAATTGTGGTAATTGCAATAGCGCTTCCTATAATAAGCGACGGCTTTGCTTCGGGTATTACCACCTTGGTTATTATCTGTAAGTTTGTCGAGCCCATCGACTGAGCCGCCTCTATCACTCCGGCGTCTACCTCTCTTAGGGAGGATTCCACCATACGTGCAACAAACGGAGCCGCGGCAATGACAAGATAAAATATAAAAGCATTGTCGCCTATACGGCTGCCGACAACAGCCTTTGCTATCGGCTGAGTCATTACAAGCAGGATTATAAACGGGATTGAGCGGATAATGTTGACAACAAAGCCTACAACGGCGTTCACGTACTTGTTCTGAAAAATGCCGCCTTTTGACGTGCCGTATAGAAGAATACCGAGCGGAATACCCAATATGTAGGACAAAAGCGCGCTGATTCCGGTAATTTTAAGCGTTGTCAAAACCGCGGAGCCGTAAAAGCTAAGGTTTTCAGCCGTAAATAGATTTGCGAAAAACTCACTCATCGCCTTTTACCTCCTCATATGATATTCCCCTGCCCGAAAGATATTCCTTTATGCGGCGTACCGACGTTTCGTCCTCCGGAAGCTGAAGAAGCATCTGTCCGAAAGCTTTTCCGTCGATGTTTTTTGTATCGGCGCCCAAAATATTAACGGCGGTTCGGCATTCCATGGTGAGATTTGATATAAGCGGCTCGAATGCCGACTGCCCGTCAAAGGCTATACGGATAACTTTTCCGGATACCATTTGCTCGACGGTTTCGTTTTTCGGCAGTATAAGATCTTTGGCTATCTTGGATTTCGGCGAGAGGAACACGTCTTTAACAAGTCCCTGCTCGACAACCTTTCCTCCCTCAAGAACGGCAACCTTGTTGCATATTTGCTCGACGACTTTCATTTCGTGAGTAATAACAACTATTGTTACTCCGAGCTCACGGTTTATGTTTTTGAGAAGTTCAAGAATTGCCCGTGTGGTATTCGGATCAAGCGCGCTTGTCGCCTCATCGCAAAGCAGTACCTCAGGATCGGTCGCAAGGGCACGTGCAATGGCGACACGCTGTTTCTGTCCGCCGGAAAGCTGTGACGGATACGAATTTTTCCTGTCGGTAAGCTCGACCGTTTCAAGCAGTTTTTCCGCTTTTGAAATCGCCTGTTTTTTCGGAACGCCGGTTATCTCAAGCGGATAGCATACGTTTCCGAGAGCCGTACGCTGGGAAAGAAGATTGAAATTCTGAAAAATCATGGATATTTTTCTTCTCGACTGAAGCAGCTGCTTTCTTGAAAGGGTGTTCATGTCGACTCCGGCAAATATGACTTTTCCGGACGTAGGCTTTTCAAGGAAATTCATGCATCTTACAAGTGTGGACTTTCCGGCGCCGGACAAACCGATTATGCCGAATATATCCCCTTTTTCCACTGTTAAAGACACGTCGCTTACCGCCTCTATCTCGCCGGAAGAGGTCTGAAAGGTCTTGCTTAAGTGTTCAAGTTTTATCATGCGTAAAACCTCGCAATAAAGTTATTTTGTTTTCAGAGGTGTTTTTCTCCTGTATTTTTACAGATATTTTTACAGGTATTTTTACGGCGGTTCATATAAACCAAAAAAAGCCGGGGGTTATCTCTGACAACTCCCGGACATCATCTGCGTATCATTCGTTATGCCGCAAAAAACGATCTTCTGAAAGGCACAAGAACACACCCGCACATAAAAAGTGTCCGGGTTAAAAACATTCGACCGCAGCGAAAATTAGCTCTGAGCAGTTTTCCGAACAATCTTTGCACTCTTTGCACCTTCCTTTCGATTTTTTAGAAGTATATCACACATTATTTGTTTTGTCAATAGAAATTTTAAAAGATTATTACGAATTTGGCACAAGTTATGAATTCAAATTAAAAATATCCAAAATTTTCCGTTACTTGTTGATTTCACTTAAATTCGGATATATAATATGGTTGGAAAGAAAAAATATCTATAATACTCGATACAGCGGTTTTATATGAAAAAGGAGCAAAAGTGTATGATATCCGACACGCATCTGCACACTCGTCTGTCTGCCGACGCAGACCAGAGCGATGAAAACAATCTTGAAAGCTTTTACGCTGCTGCGAAAGCAAAAAAGCTCCGTTACTTTGCCGTAACCGAGCACTGCGATATACTTACCGGATCGGAAGGCTATGTCAATGCGGATCTTGAAAGGTACTCCGAAGAAGCTTCACGCTTAAAAGGCGCCATTTCTTCCGACGGCGGTTCACGCACGGTTTTCGGGTACGGAATAGAGCTTGCGCATGCGCACAGGTGCCCTTACGAAGCTAAAGAGATTTTGCGTGAACACGAGTATGATTTTGTTCTCGGCTCGGCGCATATTCTTCGCGACGAAACAGACTTTTGGAGCATGGACTACTCTAAATATACAGACAGCGAACTTTTTGAAATGTATTCCCGCTATGTCGACGAGATTTACGAAGTAAGTGAAGCGTGCGACTTCGACTCTCTTGCTCACTGCACTTATCCGCTAAGGTACTACGCAAGAAACGGCAGACTGCCCGAGGTGTGCAAATCTCCCTCCGTTTTTTTTCCCAAGTACGAAAACATACTCTTAAATCTCATAAGCAGAAAAAAAGCCATTGAGATTAACACGTCCGACATTTTAAGCGGCGGCACGTTTTTCCCGAGCGAGGACATTATACGTCTTTATGCAAAACTCGGCGGAAAGCTTGTCACATTAGGTTCGGACTCGCACGATTTTCGCAAAATAGGCTCAGGAATTGAACAGGCGGAGACTCTTTTAAAGAGGCTCGGTTTTGACGGCGTGACAGTATATTTTAAAAGAACCGCGCATATTTTGAAATGGGATTGACTGCTTGCATTTGAAGCACCTTTGCTTTATACTGTATAGGTGTATATTTTAAATAATATTTACCAGACTTTATGTGCTTATGCGCGTTTTGCGTGCTGAATAGTGAAGGTGTATTTTTTTTAAAGAAGATTATGATTATGAAGAAAAATAGTTATAAAAGCCAGGTTTTTAAAGCGTATGAATTGCAGTCTGCCTATATTATGACTTCTTTTGAAGAATGGCATAACAGTTTTGAGGACGGATATACGGTTATTTAGGATTAATGCTACGTCCACTGTTAAAATATGTTTAGCGGCAGATTATTATCTGTCGTCAGCCCGCTGACAAACCCCGTCAGCGGGCATTTAATTTTGCAAAAAGAGAGGAAATATGATATAATATAAGCATAAAAGTCAAGGAGAGACGAAGATGCTAGTAACAGGACAGAACAGACAAAGAAAAATGGAATATGTATTGATAGATGACTTAATGCCGCAAGACCATTTGCTCAGAAAAATAGATAAATACATAGATTTTTCGTTTATCAATGAAATTTGCCGTCCGTATTACTGCAAAGATAA
>QAKH01000056.1 GCA_003343885.1 Clostridiales bacterium
GCATACAGCGCTAAATAGTGTTTTTTGTTTATAAGGAGGAAGTTATGTTTACTTTAACGGAAATTCTGAGTAATAAAGTTTCCGGGATTTTTGAATCCTGTGGTTATTCTGCTAAATTTGGAACAGTAAAAGTATCCGATAGACCTGATTTGTGTCAATTTCAGTGTAATGGAGCATTTGGAGCTGCAAAAATATATAAAAAAACTCCTGACGTAATTGCAGCTGATGTGGTTAGCAAGTTGCTTAATGATAATAGTTTTGAAAAAGTATCAGTTGTTGGAAAAGGTTTCATAAATATCGATATAGCTGATAGATTTTTGCTGAACTATTTACAGAATACTCTTTCTGACAGTAATTTGGGAATCAAACAGGCAGAAAGCAGTGAGATAATATTCTTGGATTATGGAGGCCCCAATGCTGCTAAGCCTCTGCATGTTGGTCATTTGCGCTCTGCAATTATCGGTGATTCTTTAAAAAGGTTAGTTGAGGCTACTGGCAGAAAAACCATAAGTGATGTTCATCTCGGTGATTGGGGGCTTCAAATGGGACTTGTTATTGCAGAGCTTGAAGATAGGGACAATTGCGGAGATGAAATCTCGTTAACTTCTGAGGAATGGGATACAGTTTATGCAATTGCGAGTCAAAAAAGCAAATTAGACGAACAGTTTAGAAAGAGAGCCCAGGAAATAACTGTCAAGTTTCAAAATGGAGACAAGAAATATATTTCTGTGTGGGAAAAAATAATGAAAATTTCCATTAAGAGTATCAAGGAGAACTATAAAGTACTTGGTGTGGATTTTGATTTATGGAACGGGGAGAGCGATGCGGAAAAGTATGTTCCGGAGTTGATTGAAACGCTGGAAAAAGGGAAACTCCTCGAAGAGAGTATGGGCGCCAAAGTGGTCAATGTATCACTTCCGGAAGATAGTGCTCCGGTGCCTCCGGTTATTATAAAAAAATCAAATGGTTCAAATATTTACGCTACTACTGACTTGGCAACAATTATTGAACGTAACAAGTTATACCATCCAGACGAAATGTGGTATATTGTTGATAGCAGGCAAAATCTTTATTTTACACAAATATTCAGATGTGCGAGAAAAGCCGTGCTTGTTCCAAAAGATACGGTTTTACTCCACTTGTGTTTCGGAACGATGAATGGGAAGGACGGAAAACCTTATAAAACACGTGACGGCGGGGTTATGAAGCTTTCAGATTTGTACAAAACTGTATATGACATTGTGTATAAACGCGTCAGAACATCGTTGTACAGCAAAGAATCGGATAAGCAAGAAATATCACATAAATTAGCAGTGGCTGCAATTAAATTTGGGGACTTAATAAATCATAGAACAAAGGATTATGTATTCGATATTGACAAATTTACGGCTTCCGAGGGTAAAACGGGAATTTTTCTGCTATACACAATTTCAAGAATCAACTCAATCTTAAAAAAATGCGGCGATAATGACGATAATTTGATAGATAATGTTCCAAATAATATCTATTCTGAAACTGAAAGGAAACTTATATTGAGATTATCACTTACGAATGAGATGTACGAAACTGCATTTTTAGAAAAAGCGCCTAACCTCATATGCGAGAATGCTTATAATATTGCGTCTGCCTTTTCAAAATTCTATAGTGAAATACACATAATTGACGAAAAGGACTGTAACAAAAAGAATTCATGGTTATATTTGTGTAAGGCAACGAAAATAATTCTTCAAAAGCATTTAGATATTCTTGGTATAGAATCCGTTGAATTTATGTGATTATCGTATCATAAACAATTTTATTGTAGTAACTACAATGCTTGATTTAATATTCTGTTCTGATAGTGGGATAATCTTTAATTTGACTTGTTCACATAATTGTGATAAAATATTTAGTAATATAGGGGAGAAAGGTTCTGAGGTCATATGAAGTTCAAGCATTTTGCCGCCGCCCTGGCAATAATATTTTTAGCGTTTGTTTCTGTTTCTGCCGAAAATGCCTATGACGGATATATTGTCCGCTTCAAGGACTCGGAGAGCGCGAAATTGGCCGCGGAATACGTTGACTCTCTTGTGAGCCTTTATTCAGATGAGTCGGATCTTGATATAACGGCTGTAGCTGAAAAATATAATATTTACCGAACTGACAGTAAAGAGCTGGTTGAATACTTTGAAAGCGAGGAGCTTTTGGAATACAGCGAACCTGATCTTATTATTACTCTGTACGACTCTGAACATGACTATGACTACAATGAAGACGATAGATTCTTATCCCAGTGGTCTCATCAGACAACCAATATTCAAACTGCGTGGGATTACGGCGTGTACGGAAACGATGTAGTTATAGCTGTAATTGATTCCGGAGTTGATTTGACGCATCCGGACCTTGCCGGAAAAATTCTTGAGGGATATAATTATGTTGATGATAACACTGATGTGACTGACATCTTGGGACATGGCACAGGTGTTGCAGGCGTTATATGTTCCGGAGCAAACGGTTTTGGTACAGTTGGCGCGGCACATCGGGCTAAAATCATTCCTCTTAAGGTTACTGATGAAAAGAGCTTTAAAAGCAGTATGCTTGCAACCGCTGTGATTGACATTATAGATAAATATGATGTTGACGTTATAAATATGAGTTTCGGATATATGGATACTACAAGCAATCCTGTACAACACCGTACGCTTTCATCGGCTGTACAGCTTGCCATTTCTGAGGGAATTATAGTTGTTGCCGCAGCCGGAAACAACGGCACCGACGAACTGTCTTATCCTGCAAGCTTTGACGGAGTAATAAGCGTTGCGAACCTTGCAAAGACAAGCGACGGTACATATTTTCCGGAACAGAGCTCTCAGCATAATGAAAAAGTCACGGTTATCGCTCCGGGAAACAATGTGCTTACAACCGCGGTTGGCGGTACTTATTCGTATGTTAACGGCACATCGTTTTCTTCCCCATACGTAGCAGCGGTAGCGGCGCTTGCAAAGAGCGTTGACAAAGATATAACGCCACAGGAGTTCAGACAGCTAATAATCGATACATCGGATAAATCGCCCCTCGGCGGCGCCGAACACAGCAATTATTTCGGATACGGCATTCTTGATGCCGGAGCGCTTATTGATACGTTGATAAGACAGAAAAACGAATATGCGTATATTTCACCTGTTGACCGGCGTGACGACGGTAAAATGGTGGTCAAGTTCTCAAACTTAACAGATGCACCGGTGTCGTTTTCGCTAATCGCACAGACTTCTTCTTCCGGACGTGCGCTTGATTTTGGTGTCTTTTCCAAGAACTTAGCCGCCGGCGACAAAGCTGACGCAGACATATCCGTGCTTGACGGAGCACAGTTTTCCTCTGTTAAATTTTTCTTGCTTAATACGTTTACACTAAGACCTATGTGTGAAATGCTTGAAAGCCTGCCTGCTGCATAATGACATGCGCTTTGGAACGCTGTAATCAGCGCTTATTCCCGAAATCCCGCAGGATAATTCGTGCTTGCGGAGGTTTTGGGAATTTTTTTGTTTATCATATGTTATATGTTGTCGAAAGTATTGATTTTAGTATTTTTTAATGGTAAAATTATCCTGTTAAAGTTTGTATACACTTTGCCTTATGAAAGGATTTGAGCTTTGGGGATGTTTGTAAATTTGCTGTTCGATCTTGACGATACACTGCTTGATTTTCACGCTGCGGAAAAGGTTGCCATAGAAAAAACAATGACGCATTTCGGAATTTCTCCGACGCCTGAGCTGACAGCGCTTTACAGCAAATTAAATCTTATGCAGTGGAAATTGCTTGAGCAAGGGAAAATAACCAGAAGCGAAGTAAAAGTTCGCAGGTTCAAGCTTTTTTTTGAGCAGCTCGGACTTTCGTACACTCCACAGGAAGCCGCTGCCTTTTACGAGGAAGCTCTGTCTAAAGGACACTTTTTCATGCCGGGAGCAAAAGAGGTACTTGACAGACTGTACGGAAAATATAAACTGTACCTTGTTTCAAACGGACTTGAGCATGTTCAGAAAGGTCGCCTTGAAAGCGCCGGAATATGCAGATACTTTGAGAAAATATTTCTCTCGGAATGTATCGGATACGATAAACCGGACGCGCGCTTTTTTGACGAGTGCTTTAAAGAAATTCCGGACTTTTCAAAGGAGCAGACGCTCATAATCGGAGACAGCCTGTCATCAGATATGACGGGAGGCAAAAACGCCGGAATTTTTACGGTGTGGTTCAATCCGCAGAATTCCGAAAACAATTCCGACGTAAAACCGGATACGCAGATACATTCGCTTGACGAAATACCGTCGTGCTTTGAAAACCTTGCGTAACTTAAGAAAAAGAAAAACTTTATATATAACAGGAACTGAAAAACACGGAGAAATTTATGATGGAAAACAAAAATACAGAAAATAAAAATACATTCTTCCCTCTTGCTTTCAGAATGAAATATATTAGCAGATGGGGACTTATGCGCGCGACCGAGCCGGAAAACCTGCTTGAGCACAGTGCACATTGTGCAATCCTTGCACATGCTCTTGCCTGTATCGGCAATGAGGTTTTCGGCGAAAACTATGACGCCGGAGATATCGCCGTGAAAGCGCTTTATCATGACACAAGCGAAATATATACCGGAGACCTTCCGACTCCGATAAAATACCATAACGACGATATATCGGCAAGCTATAAAAGCATAGAACACGAGGCGCTTGAAAAGCTGCTCATAAAACTTCCGGACGAGCTGAAAGGAGCGTATGAAGGCGCTCTGCAATATGACGGAAAGACAGGACAAAAGGAAAAAAATCTCATAAAAGCGGCGGATAAGCTGTGTGCGGTGATAAAATGCATGCAGGAGTGCCGCGACGGTAATAAAGAGTTTTCGCAGGCTTTGCAAACTACCCTCAAAAGCCTTGGGCAAAGAGCGGAAAACTGCCGTGAGCTTAAATATTTCATGGAAAAATTTCTCCCGGAATTTGAAAAGTCGTTAGACGAACTGTAAGAAAAAAGCCGTGTGCGGAAGATTGTTTCCAAGCGAACGGCTTGACTTAAAAGAAATATTTTATACTTGAAAGGAATACCTATATGTCAGGAAAAAGATTCGAATGTGTTATATTTGACATGGACGGAACATTGTTGTATACGCTGGACGATATAACAAAATCATTAAATATTACTCTTCGTGAGTTCGGTTATCCTGAACATACCGAAGAGAAAGTGAAAACATTCATAAATAACGGAGCCTACCGCCTTATGGAGCTTGCGCTTCCCGAGGATAAGAGGGACGAAGAAAACGTAAAAGAAAAACTTGCGAGATACCTTGAAGTGTATTATGAGCATGTGTGTGAAAAGACAAGACCTTATGACGGAATAACCGAACTTGTGGACAGATTGAAAAAAGCCGGAATAAAGCTTGCGGTAGTGTCAAATAAACCGGATAAACAGGCGAAAATGCTTGCGGGCAGCTGCTTTGGAGAAGGCGTTTTTGAATATGTTTCCGGCACCGGAGAGGGACTTCCCACAAAACCGGACAAGGAGTGTGTCGACAGAGCACTTTCGTTTTTGAATGTTGACAGGAAAAACACGCTCTACGTCGGAGATTCATACGTTGATGTGCTTACCGCACAAAACTCCGGTATTCCGTGCGCAGGAATACTGTGGGGATTTGCGGGTGTTCACAGCTTTGACGAGTATAAGCCGGATTACAAAATAGCCACGGCACACGAGCTTGAAGAGCTCATATTCAACGGGAATAAATAAGTCCTCTATACATACAGTACTACAGTACATACAGTTCTGACACAAAACTTTTATTGTGTGACTGCATGTATATAAGATAAAGTGCCAAATTTAGCGTATAAAAGAAAAGGAGAAACAAAATATGTCTGAACAAATACTAACACACGGAAACATGTTAATGAAGTATAAGGGAGCGGCAGGAGAGGCGCTCAGAATGTGCAGTCTAAGCACTGAAAATACTAAGGCTTTAAGCGAAAGTACTTCATCCGCTCCTAATTTCAGCCTTGAAATTGCAGGAGATGAAACCGCTCCGATGCAGGGCTGCGCTTCTCTTGCCAGTCACTATGAGGGCGCAAGGTGTACATTTTTTGAACATTCCTCAAAAGGACTTACCGCAAAGTACATAGCTTACTCGGATACGCTTGAGATAACCGTGAAAATGCAGTTTATTCCGGGGACCGACGTCGTCCGTCAGATAAATTCCGTGAAAAATATCGGAAACGAAAAGGTAACTATAACGCATTTCGGCTCGGGATTTCTGTGTGGAATAGGACAGGGCGGTTTAAAGAAATGGTACCTTGAAAGCTCAAAGCTAAAGGTTCACCATTGCCTGTCGCACTGGCAGGGTGAGGCTCAGTGGAGAACGGATACTCTCGAAAATCTTGGCATATATAAGAAAACCGCACATTCATGGGACAGTACCGCATGGCGCGCACGTTCGGTCGGAAGCTGGAGTACGGGAAAAAACTATCCTCTTGTTATCTTAGAGAATACCGAAACAGGTACGGTTTGGTATATGGAGCTTGAGTGCGGAACGAGCTGGACTGTTGAACTCGGGAACCGAAACGGAAGCGGAGAAAGCGAGGGTACTTTCTATCTTGAGGCAAATTCAGCAGATGAGGAAACAGGCTTTGTCAAGGTTCTGCACCCGGGAAAAAGCTATACGGCTTGCCCGGTGTTGTTCGGCTGCACCGACGGTTCGTTTGAAGAGGCTGTAAAGCAGCTTACAAAGGCAAAGAGAAAAACCATGCTTGCTTCTTGGAAAAACGGAGCGGCTCCGGCATTTTTCAATACTTATATGGACTGCATTTGGGGCGCAGGGGATAAAAACACGCTTCCGGCTCTCATACAAAGCGCTTCAGACTGCGGAGCCGAGGTTTTCTGCCTTGACGCAGGCTGGTATATAAAAGGACTCGGAGAGTGGTCGGTAAATAACGAAAAATACGGTGAAAACGGCTTGAAAGGTATTTTTGACCTGATAAAGAGTAAGGGAATGAAGCCGGGGGCATGGCTTGAAATCGAGTCAATTTCACCGGACACTCCCATGTATAAAAACGGCAGACTTCTTACGAGAAACGCAAAGGCAGTAAGCGGAGGGCACTTTGCCGATTTCACGGATAAGTATCAGAGAGATTATATAGAGGGCATATTCGATATGCTGTATGATATGGGCGTTCGCTTTATAAAGAACGACTATAACCGCTCGGTAATGTACGGAGCAAACATGTCAGGCTCCAGTGCCGCCGAAGGGCTGAAAAAACATACCGAAGCTTTTTACTCTCTTATCGACTCGATACGAAAGAAATATCCCGATCTTATGATAGAAAACTGCGGAAGCGGCGCAATGAGAAGTGATACGGGAACGCTGAGGCATTTTCACCTTCAAAGCGCCTCTGACCAGGAGTTTTACTATCTCAATCCGTCTATAATCTCCGGCACGGCGGCATGCCTTGCTCCGGAAAAGGCGGGAATCTGGTCGTACCCTTACCCGGTGTCATTCTACGAAAATCAAAAAGGCGCAGATGTTTACGCCGACGCTTCAAGAATGGCAGACTTAGCTGACGGAGAACAGACAGTATTCAATATGGTAAACGCACTGTGCGGAACGCTGTATCTGTCGGGAAGAATTGATAAAGCCGACAGCTTTAACGCTTCACTTATAAAAGAAGGCGTAGAAGTTTATAAAAAGTACAGACAGCACATTGCGTCCGCATATCCCGTTTGGCCGGACGGAACACTTAAAATAGGCGACAGGACACATTCTTCGCTTGGATTTATAAGTGAAAACGGCAAAAAAATGACGCTTGCCGTTTGGAAACTCGAGGATATGTCAGAGGTTATCGAAGTTGACCTGAGCAAATATTTTGCCGGTAAAAAAGCTGAAGTGCAGGTTGCATATCCAACTCTTATTGGGACTGATTTTGTGTATAACCAAAACACAGCGAAACTGTGCGTAAAAATGCCGAAAGACAGAACGGCAAGATTTTTTGAAATTACCGTTTAATGCCTTTAAGTCACAAAAAAGATTTCACAGCAGAAAAAAGACCGAAAGGGGAAAATAATAAGTTGGAACTTACCGAAATAGGAAAAAGAGCAAAAAAAGCGGCGTTTACGCTTGCCGGCGCCGGCGAAAAAAAGAATGATGCACTTGAAAATATAAGCAAGCGCCTTGTTGCCGATACGGATTTTATTCTTGCTGAAAACGCAAAGGATATAGAAAACGCAAAAAAAGCCGGCATGTCAAAATCAATGCTTGACAGATTGACGCTCGATGAAAAGCGCATAAAGCAAATAGCCGCCGCAGTACTTAAAGTGAAAGCGCTTCCGGAGGTACTTGGAAAAGGCGAGGTGTTTACACGCCCGAACGGTCTTGAAATAAAAAGAATGAGCGTACCGCTTGGAGTTGTTGGAATAATATACGAGGCTCGCCCGAACGTCACGGCAGACGCAGCCGTGCTTTGCCTTAAATCAGGAAACGCTGTGATTTTACGCGGAGGAAGCGAGGCAATTTTCTCAAATCTTGCGCTTTGCAAAAGTATAAGAGCCGCTCTTGCCGAAACAGGACTTCCCGAAGACTGCGTACAGGTTCTGTCTGATACTTCAAGAGAAACAGCGGCAGCTTTAATGAAGCTTAACGGATATATCGACGTCCTTATCCCAAGAGGCGGCGCAGGACTTATAAAAAGCGTGGTGCAGAATGCCACCGTTCCGGTTATTGAAACAGGGGCCGGCAACTGCCATGTTTATGTCGATGACAGCGCTGACCTTGATATGGCGCTTTCAATAACAGATAACGCCAAAACACAGCGTCCGTCGGTGTGCAACGCCGCTGAAAACCTGCTCGTGCATGAAAATGCGGCAAAGGAGTTTTTGCCGCGCATGAGAACGCTTCTCGAAAGCAAAGGCGTGCAGTTAAGAGGCTGTGAAAAGACCTGCGAAGTCCTGCCCGGACTTGTGAGCGCAACAGAAGAGGACTTTTATACGGAATATAACGACTATATACTTTCCGTCAAGGTTGTTTCCGGCGTAAAAGAGGCGGTCGAACATATTAACGAACATTCCACCGGACACAGCGAAGCCATAGTGACTAAAAATATGGAAAACGCCGATTACTTTACTAAAAATATTGACTCTGCGGCAGTCTATGTCAATGCGTCAACCCGTTTTACCGACGGCGAAGAGTTTGGTTTCGGAGCGGAGATAGGTATTTCTACTCAAAAGCTCCACGCAAGAGGTCCCATGGGTCTTGAGGCGCTTACAACCGTGAAATATGTTGTAACGGGAAACGGACAGATAAGGCAGTAAAGACTGAATATATTGAAAATACTGAAAATATTGAAATATTGAAAGTATCGAAAAGGCCGCAATAAGGCAGTGATATGACTGCGGATTTATGACTTAACAAGTAACCTTAAAGCTTTAGCTTTTACGGAGGTGTGCTATGAATCATATAACCCTTATTGAAAAAAGAATGTCGGAAGAGGATAAGAAGCAGCTTAAAGAGATTTTTGCGCCAAGGGCAGTCGCGGTTCAGCCCGAGGACAGCCGTAAAGGACTTTGCGTTATGCCAGACGGTGAAATAAGGCACTATGGCAGCAGGGACAAGAAAAATACTTTTGACGAAGGCTTGCCGTGCTATGTATCTTCTGCCGACGGAGGGCTTACGTGGAAATATCACGAAGCGGCGGAAGATTGTATGGGAAGCTGCGCATATTTTGAAAGCTACGGCATATATGTTAAGCTAACGAGTGTGCCAAGCGGCGAGAATAAGGGAACATACGCAAACGTATCCAAAACCGGTCCTGACGATATATTATTTGAGAGAAAGAAAATATCGGATATTTATTATTACGATATATTCCTGCCAAAGCTGATTTGCGGCGGAAAACGCATAGCAGTTACAGCGCAGACGGTAATTGACGGAGAATATCATCCGGTGTTTATATATTCGGATGACATAGCCAAAACCTGGAAGTGCGTGCACCTGCCTTCTGCGCCGAAATATGAGCCGGTGTATCCGTCAGTTGCTCCGAGATGGGAGAATAACGGTTCGGAGCCGGTGTTTACCGAGCTTTCAGACGGCACACTTTATATGATAGCCAGAACTTCTCTTGACAGGTTTTATGCGTATTATTCGCACGACGGCGGGGAACACTGGACTAATGGGGAGCCTTCATGCTTTCACGGCACGCTTACAACTCCGTTTTTCTTGGAGCTTTCAAGCGGAAAAACTCTGTTTTTCTGGAACAATACCCAGCCGCTTCCCGAAACAAATCATTCAAAACATCTGCCGCCTCACAAAGAAGGCTTCGTCTTTTCCGGAGAAAACGTGTTCACAAACCGTGACGCAAGTCATGTCGCGATAAGCGAGGACTGTGTAAACTGGATTGGACTTCGGGAACTGTACCTCAACGCAGTGCGCAACGAGCCGGATTTCCGTACAAGAGGCGGAATAATGTCCTCTGCCGACAGAAGCGTGCATCAGTTTCAGGCGCTTGAGCTTCCGTTCGGCAAGGTGCTTGTCGCGGTAGGGCAGAATGCGGCGTGCCGAAAGCTTGTTATTTTTGATCCCGCCTGGCTTCTCGAAAAAGAGAGAACAGAGGATTTTTACTCAGGCTTAGACGGAGTGAGCACACAGACATATGTAAAAAGCATTTCAGGCTGCTACATCTCAAAAGGACATCCGGGACATTGCAGCTGGAACAGAACCGACGGCGCACTTCTCGTGCCGGACCCTTGTATGGACGGAACCGAGGCGCTCCAGATATGCCGTGTAAATGATCCGAGACTTGTATTTCAAAGACAGGGCGCCGTATGGAATTTCCCGTGCGCAGGTAAGGGCAGAATAGAAATAAGGCTTCGTTTTGAGGGAGAGGGACTGCGTGTAAGCCTTTGCGACAGATGGTTTAATCCCTGCGATGAAACCGTCAATGAGTCGGCGGCGTTCTTCTTTAAGCTCACACCCGATACGATGGACAGAGGAATATGGAGAGACGTGCTTGTCGAGTTTGATGTAAGCGAAAAATTTGCGAACGTATTTCTTGACGGCAAAAAGCTGTTCGGCGTGCTTATGAAAAATACGCCGGAACACGGAATTTCATATCTGCATTTGCAGTCAGACGCTGAAAACACTGACTATGACGGCGTTTTAATAAAAAAATTGAGTATGCACTGCCTGTAATCAGCCGACTCCGACAGCCGGATAAAGCGGCAGGCGCACCGCATACTTTTTTAGGAAAGGCGGTATTATAATGAAATCAAATAATCTTGTTTATGACGTTCGGCCTGTTTCGACAATCCGTGAACTGATTGAAACCAGCGCCGCGGAATTCGGCGACAGAACCGCTTTTGTTGTAAAAAGAAATTCGGAAAATGTTGAAATCACCTATAAGGAAGTACTCGAAAACGTAAAAGCGCTTTCAACCTTTTTTTACGCTGAAGGCTTGAAAGGCTGCAAAATTGCGGTTATAGGAAAAAACTCGTATGAATGGTCGTTAACCTACCTTGCCGCAGTGTGCGGAACAGGCGTCATTGTACCTGTCGATAAAGACTTAAAAGCTCCTGAAATCAAGAATATTATTTCTCTTTCCGGAGCGCAGGCTGTAATGTATTCAAAAGAACTTGAACAGACCGCCGAAAGCCTTGATACAGATGGCTTGAAAAAGTATTGCATGTCAAATATGCCGGAATATCTCGCTGCCGGAGAAGAAAAAAGAGCGGCAGGTGACAAGTCATATGAAAATCACCTTATAGATCCGTTTGCTCTCGGAGTGCTCATATATACTTCCGGAACTACGGGTGTAGCAAAAGGCGTAATGCTAAGCCAACATAATATATGTTCTGATATAGTTGCCGTGCTTAAACAGGTGAAAATAACGCCCGACGACAGAACGCTTTCGGTTTTGCCGCTGCACCATACCTATGAAAGCATGGCCGGATTTCTTTCAATGCTGTACGCCGGCGGCAGTATCACATATATGACAAGCCTTACGCATCTGCTTGCGGATTTCAGAGAGTATCAGCCGACAATATTTATCGCTGTCCCTTTGCTTCTTAAGACAATCCATTCAGGTATCATAAAGAAGGTAAAAGCCGTTCCCGGAGGCTCGCTGTACCTTACCGTGGGAAAAACCATTACAACGCTTTCCGGAGCTTTTTCACAAAATGTTGCCGCAAAAGTTTTCGCCAGTATTCATAATGCTTTCGGAGGACGGCTCAAAACCATACTTTGCGGAGCGGCTCCGCTTGATCCGGCAATATTCAAGGATTTTGAGAAACTCGGATTCCGTATGCTCTGCGGATACGGACTTACGGAAACTTCCCCGATATGCATAATGCACAGTGATAACGTGCATAAGGCGGGCACTGTCGGACTTCCCATATGCTCCTCAAAAGCGAAAATTATCGATCCGAACGAAGAGGGAATAGGGGAGCTTGCCGTAAAAGGACCTAACGTCATGATAGGTTACTATAATGATCCCGAAGCCACCGCCGAGGCGTTCGACAAGGACGGATATTTTAAGACCGGGGATCTTGCAAAAATCGATCCTGCAAGCGGACATTACGTCATTACCGGACGTATAAAGAATATGATAGTAATAGGCAACGGAAAAAAGGTTTTCCCGGAAGAAATAGAATATCTGCTTGAAAAATGCGACGGCGTGAAGGAGTGCATGGCGTACGGGCATACTGACGAACAGGGATATGTTACCGTGGCGGTGAAAATATATCCTGACTTTGACTATTTCAAGGAACTGAATTACGATAAGGATTCGCCGGAATTTGCCGAGTATCTGGAAACTTTCTTCAAAACGGCAGTCAAGGAAAAGGTAAACCGCAATCTTCCGGCTTATAAAGCTGTGAGAAAGATTGAACTGCGTTACCGTGAGTTTGATAAAACAACAACGAAAAAGATAAAGAGAAATTCCGCTGATAATATGGAGAAATAATCGCAGGACAATATACAATTAAATAAAAACAGTCTGTGCAGCAAATCCGGTTACACAGGCTGTTTTTTAGCGCAAAATAAAATATTAGAATCCCATGATGTTAATATATTCAAATATATATTGTAATTTTACAGTAAATATGTTAAAATATATATGTAAGGGGAAAAGACTCAAATAATAGATTTTACAAATTTGTAATTATGTAATTATTCAGTACTTTGAAGGCTTTTTAAGGTGACAGTAAAATTTTGGGGAGGGAATGAGCATGAGTAAAAGATTCTGCTGGATTTTTATAATCGTCTATTTCACGGTTATATTTTCCTTTCTGTATTTCAATCACATTTCTCATGAGTTTTCGCCTGAGAAGTGGAAAAACCAGCCGGAAAGCCGGGAGAAAATAACGGAAGACCTTTTTGAAAGCTATGAGGTTATCGGCATGACTAAAAGCGAAGTGACGGCGCTTCTCGGAGACGATTACATGAAAGGCGAATATTTTATAGATAATCTGAACGATAAGACATACGACTTAAAAAATAATATTGTTTATTATATCGGTTCGGATTTGCTTGAGAGCATATACCTTATACTGCACCTTGAAGACGGCGTTGTTTCGGGGTATTCTTACGGAGTGAAATCATAAACCGGAAAAATTCCGGATACCGTTTTCAGATACATAAAAAATTAGGGCTGACACATGTGTTTTTTCACCTGAGTCAGCCCGTTTTGTTTTAATTATTATTGTGGTTAAATCGTGTCAAAATACTCTTTTACGACTTCTCTCTCATCAAAGTGGTATTTCACACCCTTTATTTCCTCAAAGTCCTGCTGTCCTTTTCCGGCAAGAATGACGACATCACCGGGTTCGGCATGCTCAAGCGCATAGTGAATCGCTTTCTTTCTGTCTTTTATGACGGTGTATTTTCCGTCAGTTTTTGAGATGCCCACAAGAATGTCTGACATAATATCGTCTAACTCTTCATCGCGCGGATTGTCGGACGTGATAACCGAGAGATCTGCGTATTTGCCTGATATTTCACCCATATCATAGCGGCGAAGCCTCGAACGATTGCCGCCGCAGCCGAAAACGCAGATTATGCGTTTGGGATTATATGCCTTTATTGCCTCGAAAAGGCTCTCAAGGCTGAGCGCATTGTGAGCATAGTCGATAATAACCGGAACTTTGCACTTTGCATGGTGAACCGGCTCGGTTCTGCCTATTACCTTTACGTCTTTGAGCGCCTCATAAGCCGTGTCAAGGTCTACTCCCTCACCTGAGGCAACGCTCACGGCGCAAAGAGAATTGTATACCGAAAATTTCCCCGGAACCATGACGTCCATACGTTTTTCGACTCCGCTCTTAGTTTTGAGCGTATATTCGGTTTTCATATCTCCGTCTATAAAAAACTTTTCGTCATAGCCGTAAAAGTCAGCGCTTTTGTCGGTGCATGAGTAGGTGGTGTACGGAACTTTTTCCTCGGACAGAATATCCTTTATATAGTCTATTCTGTCGCTGTCTTCGTTGATTACCGCTTTGTCGCACATGGTAAACAGCATACCCTTGAAGCTCAGATACTCCTCAAAGCTTTTGTGTTCGCCCTCTCCGATGTGGTCTGGGGAAATATTTGTAAATACTGCGGTTTCAAAATGCAGACCGTAAACACGGTTTAACATAAGCGCCTGAGAGGAAACCTCCATAACGCAGTATGTAACGCCGCACTTTACCATTTCGGCAAAAAGCCTGTGAAGCTCATAGCTTTCAGGAGTTGAGTTGTCAATATATTCGTATTTTCCGGCGTAGTATATACCTGTCGTGCCGATAATTCCGCAGGAATATCCGGCTTTCCCCAAAATCCCTGCAATCATGAAAGACGTGCTGGTCTTTCCTTTTGTACCGGTAAGACCTATAAGCTTAAGCTTTTGTGCCGGATGTCCGAAAAATTCAGCCGATAAAACGGCAAGAGCAATTCTTGAATTTTTTACAAGCACAAATAAAACGTCCGGAAACTCAGCTTTGAATTTGTCGTACGCTTCTTTGTTGTCGCATACGACTGCAACAGCGCCTTTTTCGACAGCACCCGGAATGTAGTCATGCCCATCAACTACCGCGCCGAGAGCCGCGACGAAAACATAGCCGCTTTTTACATTTCGGGAGTCATAAGCAACACCTGCAATTACCGCGTTTTTTTCTCCACTGTCAGCTGTACGCTTTGCGGGAACAGCTTCATTTTCGGACAATTCGCTGCAGGCAAGTTCGTCCTTCAGTATGTCGTAAATATCTCCGGTTTTCAACCTTTGAACACCTCACTGTCAAGAGATACCGTGCCGTCGAAAACCATCTCCGACGGTGCAGTCATAAGTATGTTGTCGGTTTTTGCGTCCCATTCTATTCGTGTAACGCCGCCTATCTGATGAACGTCTGCTTTTCTGTCGCATCTGCCGGTTAAAACTCCGCCGACAACACAGGTTGAACATCCCGTGGCGCAGGCGAGCGTTTCGCTTGTTCCTCTTTCCCACGTGCGAAGCTTCAGAGTATTTCTGTCAATAACTTCGCAGAACTCAGCGTTGACACGTCTTGGGAATATTTCATGGTGTTCCATAAGCGGACCGTATTTTGCAAGGTTGAAGTTTGCAACATCGTCGATAAAGCTTACGCAGTGCGGATTTCCGAGAGAAATTGCGGTGGTGTGGAAAATTCTGTCGTCAAGCTTTACGGGAAAATCGACACATCTTTCACTGCCGCAAAGCACCGGAACTTTTTTTGCCTCAAGAATAGGCGCTCCGATAACCGCAGTAATATTCTTTGCCTTGTGATTTTCAACGTCGAGGTAAATCCGCTTAATTCCGCCGAGCGTTTCAACGGTAAATTCCGTCTTTGAAGTAAATCCCTTGTCATATACGAATTTTCCTACGCTGCGTACGCCGTTTCCGCACATTTCCGCCTCTGTTCCGTCGGGATTGAATACCCTCATTCTGAAATCGGCGATATTTGACGGACAAATGAGTATCATTCCGTCGCTTCCTATGCCGAAATGACGGTCTGAAAGCTTTCTTGAAAGCTCATTAAGATTTTTTATTGACTGCGTAATGGTTTCTATGTATACGTAGTCGTTTCCGTACGCCTGCATTTTGGTAAAATTCAAATCAAACGTCATTATTCGTTCTCTCCTAAAACCTGTGCCAAATCCTTTATAATATCGTCTGCCGGCTCAATGCCCACAGAAAGTCTGAGAAGTCTGTCGGTGATACCGATTCTGTTGCGTATCTCCTCGGGTATTGAAGCGTGAGTCTGCGTCATAGGGTAGGTTATAAGCGTCATTGCGCCGCCGAGGCTTTCGGCAAACATTATCATGTCGTAGCCGCAAAGCGCCTTTTCCACCATGTTTACGTCCTTAAGCGTAAATGAAATCATGCCGCCGAATCCGCTGCACTGCCTTTTTGTTACCTCGTATGACGGATGCTCCGGAAGTCCGACATAGTACACATTTTCAACATTTTTGTTGTGCTTGAGCCACTCGGCAACCTTCAGCGCGTTTTCCTCATGCCTCTTCATGCGAAGTTCAAGAGTTTTCATGCCGCGAAGCACCAGCCAACAGTCAAACGGAGCGAGTCCTGTTCCTTCCGTGCGCTGTATGAGACTTATTCTGTCAGCAATTTTTTCATCGTTTACAACAACCATACCTGCCATTGTGTCGTGGTGTCCGGCAAGGTATTTTGTACCGCTGTGAATTACGATATCCGCTCCGAGATCAATAGGACGCTGGAAATACGGAGTCAAAAACGTGTTGTCAACTACAAGCAGGGCGCCTGCTGATTTTGCAATCTCGGAAAGCGCCGCAATGTCGGCAACCTTCATCATGGGATTGGTTGGGGTTTCAGCGTAAATCATGCGTGTATTCGGCTTTACAAGTGACTTTACCTTCTGCGAGTCGCCTATGTCAACATATTCAAAATCAATGCCGTATCCTCTCCAAAGCTCCTCAATAAGTCTGTATGTGCCGCCGTAAATATCGTCGGAAATAATAACATGGTCGCCCTTTGAAAGCAGAGAAAATACCGAAAGGACAGCGGCAAGACCGGTTGAAAAAGCAAATCCGGCGCAGCCGTTTTCCAAGAGGGCGATGGTACATTCAAGCTCGTTTCGGGTAGGGTTTGAGCAGCGTGTGTACGAATATTTTATGTCTGAACCAAGTTTCGGATTGAGATATGTAGAAGTTTGATATATGGGAAAGCTTACCGCACCGGTGAGCGGATCGCCGCCGTCATAGCCGTGCACGATTTTTGCTTCAAGTGAAAATTTGCCGTTTTTGTTCTTGTCAATCATATCGGAACATCCTTTCATCAAGCTTTAGTACCTGTTTTAGTGAAACATACAAGATATACGTAAAAAAATATATTTTCTGTAAACAATTATACGCTGACTGAAAGTGTTTGTCAAGCAAATCACCGTCGTATTTTGGCGTCTAAGCGGTGATAACGGATGGTTTTAAATCATTTTTAATACTTTCTGTTAATTGTGTTGCCGTGATTTCAACGCTATTAACGAATTTATTCCCTCGTTCAAATTTTTGACAAAAATATCTATGTGTTCCGGCGTGTTGAAGTGAGAAAAACTTATGCGTATTGTGGAGTCGGCAGTGCTCTCGTCAAGTCCGAATGCCGCAAGCACACGGTTGTCGGCGTGCTTTGAGGAGCAGGCAGATCCTGCTGAAACATATATGCCTCGTTCAGAAAGAAAACGTAAAAGTATCTCGCTTCGTATACCGTCAACTGATATACTCATTATATGCGGATCAAAGCCGATTGTTCCGGAGTTAATCGAAACACCCGGGATTTCCGATAACTTTTCCCGAAGTTTTTTATTAAGATCAGCAACGATTCTCAATCGCTCGTCAAACTGCTCTGCGGCTTTTTTTGCGGCAAGTCCGAAAGCGCATACAGCAGGCATCGCTTCTGTGCCGGAGCGCAGGTTATTTTCCTGTCCGCCGCCGTAAATAAGCGGAAGCACACGCACTCCTTTTTTTACGAATAAAGCTCCTATACCTTTCGGCGCATGAATTTTGTGACCGCTTATGCTGACAAGATCGGCACATGAAAAAACAGCCGGATTTATCTTTGTGAATGCCTGAACAGCGTCGGTATGAAAAAGTGCGTCGGGAGATAAAAGCCTTGTGAGACGGGCAAGAGCAGGTATATCATATATCGCTCCGGTTTCGTTGTTGACAGCCATACAGCTGACAAGCACCGTATCACGGCGAAGCACGCTCTTTGCATACTCAAGGTCTATCTTTCCGCCGTGCGTTGGTATTCTTGAAGCCTCATACCCCTCTTTTTCAAGTTCTTTCACCGTATTTTCCACAGCCGGATGCTCGGAATCGGATATTACGATATGCTTGCCTTTGCGTGCCCGGACACGAACAGCACTGCGTATTGCCATGTTGTCCGACTCCGTTCCGCAGGAGGTGAAAATAAGCGTTCCGTCGGAAGCGGATACGTTAAGCGCACGGAGTATGTTCTGACGTGCCTCTTTGAGAAGCTTTTCGGCTTCAAATCCGAATGCATGAGCTGAAGAGGGATTTGCGTACACGTCGCACATAAGCTTTAGAGCAAGCCCCGCCGCATCGTCATCGGTACGTGTTGTAGCGGCGTTGTCCAGATACACACGGCTGTCAATATTTTTTATATTGTCGAGAGTTGTGTTATTATTAGTGTTGTTGTTCATTTAAGCAATCACTCCGATTTTTATCATATCTTCTTCAAACAGTTCGAGCTCCGGCAGACGATATCCGGCGTGATCTGCGTCGGAAGAAAACTCACTTTCAGGGATACCTTTGTAAACTTCGGCTATTTCTGAGCCCGGATCATCGTAAGTGACGTCATAGTGATACAGCTCGCCGTCATAAAGAACCACGTTCCACATATGCGTTTTGTTCGCCACGGCAAGCGACTTAACCCCTGCCGCTTCGCATAACAGGTTGAATGCTCCGCTGTATCCCTGACATACCGCTTTGTTTTCAATAAGCGCTCCGTACGCCGTATATGAGGCAGGGGAGAGGTTGAAATCATATTCAGTATTTCCCGCAAGGAAGTCATGTATGTTGTCAGCAATTTCAAGGTCGTTCTCACAGCCTTCGGCAAGTGCCGGAGCTATTTCTGCGGCGGCTTTGCGAGCTTCATGGTACATTTGGCATAACTGTTCATAAGTGTAGCTTTTTTCGGCGCTTGAGAATGTCAGTGTAAAGACGGATGAATTGTTTTCCGAGGATTTTGTTTCGGTTCCTGCAGAAATGTGCGTAGCAAGCTCGGGATGGTGTTCGCTTGCAAGCATATATCCCTCATAGCACTTTTCGGTTATGATGCGCATCTGTTCGCTTCCGCTTCCGTAAGGATACGTATACATTATAAATGCTTGGGAGTTTTCCCAAGCATTTGTAAATTCATTATAAAACTCTGTCGGTTCATCAGGCGCCATAAGAAGCTCAAGCTCCGGAACGTTGTTGGCTTCCTTGAATGACTGTACATATCCTTCCGGATCAAGACGCAGCTTGTGTATCCTGAGAATTACGGCTGCTGATTCTGCTCTTGTTATATTGGTGTCAGGGTAGAAATATCTTCCGCCGTTGACCGGATCGTAGCTTCCCTGCATAATGCATAGACCGTACAGCGCGATTATATTTGAGTCTGCTGTATCCATGTACGGAGTTTTGTAGCCTTCGGCCTCAACCTGCAAAGCGTTTACAATAATTTTTGCAACCTCTCTGCGGGTTATAGCCTTGTCCGGCTCAAATGTTTCACCGTAGTCAGCAAGATCAATAAATCCATAAACAATGGCGGTGGCAATGTACGAACTGTACCACTCTTCCGGATTTACGTCCGTAAACATGTAGTCGTCCGTGGAAAATTTCTTTTCGCAAAGAAGTGTTACTATCATTTTAAGAAATTCAGCACGAGTAACATTTCCTTCCGGCAGGAAAGTCCCGTCGGGATAGCCTTCTATAATTTTCATTCCGGCAAGCTCACGAACGTCGGAATAAAACCAGTCGGATTCCTTAACGTCCGAGAAATCTACGTTAACGGCTTCTTGTTCTCCTTCGGTCTCGTCAGTCTCGGTTTCTCCGGTTTGTCCGTCCTGTGTGTTGTCCTCTTCGCCGGAATTTTCCTCTTCTTTGTTATTATTTCCGCCGGAAGTGGTTATATGAGTGTTGCCGGAACTGCCTGTGTTTCCGGAATTTCCGGAATTTCCGGAGTCGCCGGTGTTTCCTGAGCCATCGGTATCTCCTCCGGGTTCTTCTGTTTCTGAACCTTCTTCTCCGGAGTTGTCGCCGGTGTTGTCACCATCTTCATCAAAAAGACCTCCGGCGTCAATTTCAACCGTCGCCGCAAAAACCGTCTGAACTGTCGGCACGGACAGTAAAACCAAGCATAAAATCAAAGAAATAATCCTGTCAATTTTTTTAAAAAACATGTTCTGCTTCCTTTCATGTAATACCGAGCTGATATTCCGGCAGTGACCGAAGTGTTTATTTATTATTATACATTATACCATTTTTTAAGATATTTTCAATAGTTTGAAACGTTCTGATATGTAAAAAAATAAAGCGCATATATGTGTATAATTTACAAAAAAAGATATGAGGCTTGTAGTAAATCACCAAATAGTAAATAATTGTTCCAACAATTGACAAAATGCGATTTGTTTGATATAATTTTAGAGAATAGGGGTGCCCTATTTTTAGTTAACGATGGAGGAAATGGCGTGTCTCGTATTATTCTTGTTACCTCGTTCAAAGGCGGTGTTGGCAAAACGACAGTGTCTGCAAATCTTGCGGCGTGTTTTGCCAAGTCAGGACGAAAAGTGCTGGTCTGTGACGGAGATCTTGAGTCGAGATGCCTTGACATGGTTCTCGGAGCGGATAACCAGCCTCTGTTTAACATATGTGACGCAGTAAAAGGGACTTGCGAGCTTTCTGCTGCCGTCGCAAAGACAAAATACGGCGACAATTTGTTTTTTATGCCGGCGCCGGCATTTTACCCGGAAGCTCTCCAGACAACGCCTACCGACGAGATTTTTAACGAAGAGTCTCTCAAGAAATTTATCGGAGAGGCTTCTGCAAATTATGAATATGTTATTTTTGACCTTCCGGCTCGTCCCGACCGGCTTTACAGGTCGCTTGTGCCGCTTTCTGAAACAGTTATAGTTGTATCGTCGCATACGTCGGTGTCGGTCAGGGCGGCTGAAAAGACAGCCATAGCCGTAGGAGAGCTGTGTGAGAATAAGAGGACCCCTGAGCTTGGACTTGTAGTTAACACTTTCAGACCGTCAGGTGCAGCGCGCGGAGAGAATGCAGGGCTTTATGATATCATATCTAAGACAAAAATTCCGCTTCTCGGAGTGATACCGTATGACAGGCAAATGGCGCAGGCGCAGGAGAAAGGTATTTTGGCTTGCGATGTTGCCGGCGGAAAGACTCCGTTTTGGAAAGCCGTAAACAATATAGCGGCAAGGCTTGAGGGGGTAAAC
>QAKH01000027.1 GCA_003343885.1 Clostridiales bacterium
ATAAAAATCATAAAGTTGAGGGTTATCATGTTTGATTTATTTATTGGGCTGTTAATGCCGCTTATCGGAACTTCTCTCGGCGCATGCTGTATTTTATTTCTGAAAAAAGGAATGCCGCCGGCTTTAGGGCGTTCGCTTGCCGGTTTTGCCGCAGGTGTTATGACAGCAGCTTCGGTATGGAGCTTGCTGATACCGTCTATTGAGCAATCGTCATCAATGGGTAAATTTGCATTTTTCCCGGCTTTTGCCGGATTTTGGCTTGGAATATTGTTTTTGCTTTTACTTGACAGAATAGTTCCTCACATGCACCCGGACACCGGTAAATGTGAAGGGCCAAACTGCAAACTTGGGAAATCTACCCTGCTTGTACTTGCAATTGCACTGCACAATCTGCCTGAGGGTATGGCTGTCGGTGCAGTCTTTGCAGGAGGAATGTCAGAGGGCTCACAGGTAACAATAATGAGTGCTGTTGCGCTTTCTGTCGGAATAGCTATTCAGAATTTTCCCGAGGGTGCAATTGTTTCCGCTCCGTTGCTAAGCACAGGTATGTCTAAACGAAAAGCTGTCGCTCTCGGCGTTCTTTCAGGCGCTGTTGAGCCGCTCGGCGCACTCGTTACCTTTGCTGCCGCAGACCTTATACTCCCTGCTCTTCCGTATTTTCTCAGCTTTGCCGCAGGTGCTATGATTTATGTAGTTGTTGAGGAGCTTATACCAGAAATATCAAGCGGAGAACATTCAAACATGGGAGCTGTAACCTTCGCGATCGGCTTTTCTGTTATGATGATACTTGACGTAGTGCTTGGTTAAACAAGTCTGTTTTTCATATTTAAGCCGGAGTGCTGATTTATGTTAAAAAAAGAAATATACTTTGAAACTCAAAAAACTATTTCTGAAAATAATTCGCTCATTGACCGCCTGATTGATAAGGTCAGTCTGATTGATTATGCTTTTTTGGCGAGAAAGCAGCTGACTAACGGCGGAATTGAGTATATTTGGACTGAAGCCTTTAATAAGGCACTTTCCGAACATCAAACCGTGATTGTACCGTTCCGCGAGACGCCCTACTTGATTGACGGCTCTATAATTATGCACTCCGATAACCGCATTGAAGCGCACGAAAAAGCAGTTATCCGGCAAAAAGAAGGAGTTAAAGTACTTTTAATAAGAAATGAACACGTAGTCGATCAGTCCGCCTCACCGACTATTCCGAATAATTTTGGCCCGGACAGAAATATTTCTATTTCCGGAGGCATATGGGAAGAGTCAAAATCTGCACGCAAGGGATACGGAAAAAGCGGCATGTATGATGATGTACGAAGCATGTACGGTGTTTCATGCTGTATGCTCTTTTCAAATGTTGAAAACCTGACTCTGACAGATATTACGATTTCCCATGCCGGTGGTTTTGCAATTCAAACAGGCAATGCTCACAGCGTGTGCTGCGAGAACATTACTTTCCGAGAATGTTATGCTGACGGTATACATATAAACGGCAACACAGACAAAGTATTTCTGCGCAACGTGGAGGGAAAAGTCGGAGACGATATCATCGCTCTCAACATGTTTGATTGGAAGGATTCATCCATAAACTTCGGCCCTATCGACACGGTATGGTGCGAAAATGTAACGCTTCACAGAGACAGTCCTTACAAAGCCATAAGAATTCTCCCGGGAATTTATAAATATCCTGACGGTAAATGTGTGGATTGCAGCGCGCGCAACATTGTTATGAAAAATGTTCAAGGAATAAACAACATAAAGCTGTATCTGCAAACCGAAGCAGGCAATTCAGGTTCGCCCGATGAATCTATGGTCGGTAGCGGCGACAACATATTCTTTGACGACATCTTTCTTGACGTTTCAGAGCCTATTGATAAATTAGAAAACTATTTGCGCTCTGATCCAGTTACCGGCAGTATTGCCGCTTTTGAATTCGGTGCAAATATTGGAAGCGTTTATCTTGAAAACATTCAAATAAAGCTATCGCGAGACAAATTTCCTATGTCGTTTGCCGCAACAGTTGGTCCTAAGTCTTCGACAATTGACGGAACCGAAATTTTTGATCCATATGTCGCCTGCACGGTTAAACAAATTTTCTTTAAAAACATTTCAATTAACGGAACTGTTATTTCGCACGAAACTCAACTTGAAGAATATCTCAATTCCATTGATTTTTCAGACAGTCCTCTTTTTTCTCATTCAGCTGGACACGGTACATTTGAAAAAGTCGTTTTTATAGCATAATACTCACATTTCTTTCAAATTATATGTGTACATATTTTGTTAACAAGATGTAAACTTTAAAAATAAATCATTGTGCAAAGTAAAATGCACTTGATTATTTTATACAAACATGCTATAATTGTCCAGTAAATAGTGGTAATATTTGACGGAAATACCGTTGTTTTCCGCTGCAAGCCGCTTTACTGCAGCTTTTGAAGAAACGGAGATTGACATGCAAAGCGAAAAGCCAAAAGGATTTGTAAAAAACATTGAAAATATATGGTATCATTACAAATATGTGATTCTGGCGCTTGTCATTGCTCTGGTGGTGTTTATTACTGCAACCGTTCAGTTTTTCTCAAAAAAAGAACCGGACATTTTTATATACCATATTACATCATCCGGTCTTACTGCCTCCTCTCAGGATGATTTTCGTGAGAGCATGAAACTTATTGCTGAGGATTACAACGGTGACGGCGTTGTTGCAATCGATTTCAAAGAAGATGTATATATACTCGGAGAAATTAAAACAAATCCCACGGAGCTTTCCACCATTGAGCGCTTCAACCTGGAGCTTGCTCTCGGCGAGTGCGTGATTTACATAATGGATGAGAATTTTTACAAGGGAAACCGCGAGTACATGTGCAACTTATCTGATGTCCTTGGGTATACACCGGAATTTGCGTACGACGAAAAAGCTATACGTCTTTCCGACCTCCCCGGTTACCCGGATAACGATACAAAAGACGAAGTACTTCCAGGACTTAAGGACTTTAGTGAAGATTCATTTTTATGCATACGTCTAAAGCGTACCGGAATGGATGAGCAAAAATATGAATATCACGTGGATTTCTTTAAAAAGCTGGTTGAGTTTGGTATAACGACAGATTAAGCTTTGCCGTACCCAAAAAACTGCTGCAAGTGTTGGAAAACTTAAGCCTGATTCACTGATATTCAGTCGAATTGGCACTATTGACTATGCAACTGATGAAATCGGCAAGGAATTCAGATTTTTTTGCATTCTCTGCTAAACAATATCATATTGTTTGATATGGGTACATGATTTTTTAATTTATAGACTATCATGAATTTGACAGTTTTTATTTCGGCGTCATTATTAGAGCATCTAAAAAACGCTTTATCCCTGTCATAACGCTGTTGCGGAAGTTTTCTCAGCTTTTGTTCTGAATACTGCATGCGACGGATTATGTATATAATATTTAATAACAAGGAGGATAGAAACCGGCGTTTACCTTTTAACAGAGTATATGTCAGACTTGCTTGCCGTACTTTTGCAAGTTCTGTCTGCCATAAATTTGATTTATTCAAACAAAATAGTTTTGTAAAGGAGGAAAATGCATCGGATTACCGATGTATGCTTACTATGAAAAAGTTTTTATCTTTTGCACTTGTTGCAGTTATGCTCGTAGCTGCAGTTTCTGTTATTGCTTTTGCTGAAGCTCCTAAAGCTGCTGATTTTACTGCTAACAACGGTTTCTTTATCTATGAGGGCAAGGCTAACCAGACAGATGTTCAGGATCCTGCTACTCTCACTGACACAGCTCAAGGTCTCCAGATTGTTCACGGCGGTTATTACACTTCCGGTGACAACTGCGGCGGTGTTGTTTCAACTAATAAGTATGACCTTAATGGTTTTGAAGCTACCATATACTTTGAAACTGCTCCGGAAGTAACAACCGACACAGACTGCTGGGTAGCTGTTGACTTCCTCGCTGCTCCTCGCGGATTCTACACGAACAACTTCAATCTCGAAGGCGACAACCCCGGTAACCAGGGTATACTTGACCTCATCCGTTTTGGTAAACCCTATCTCGAAATTTACAACGGTATCGCTGATTTCAGCCAGGTATACAATTCACAAAGTGTAGACGCTACAGTTAACGAAATGTTCGCTATTAAGTCTGGAACAACCATAACTGTAAAGGTTGCTCGTAACGAAAACGGTACATATCAGCTTACCTTTGCAAGAGAAGGTTTTGAAGATTTCGTAGTTCCTTACGAATTTCCTGTTCAGGACGTGTTCCCGGATGGAAAGGCTCACTTCAGCGTAATTGCAAGCTGTGAAATCGCTCCTGAAGATGGTTGGACATACTATATCACCGACCTCAAGAACGGTGTTGAGATGACAGCTGAAGAAATTGCAGCAATCGAAGAAGCTAAGGCTGCTGCTGAACTCGCTGCTAAGACAGAAGAGTACAAGAAGGAAACAGACAGAGCAATGGAAAAAGCCAATGAAGCAATGGAAAAAGCTACCGCTACCGGTGATGAGGCAGCCATTGCAAAGGCTCAGGAAGCCGTTGACGCCGCTAACGCTTCTTACGCTGCAATAGACGCTCAGAACTGGGAAGAAGCTCAGACTCAGAGCGACCTCGCAAGAGACTACGCTAAGGAAGCTAACGACCTCTCAAAAGAGGCTGAAGATGCTAACGAGCCCACAGACGATGTCACCAATGATGACAATAATCAGGGGAGCGAAGATAACCAGCAGACTCAGGAAGCAGCAACGAGCGGCGGAGTTTCTCCTGTTCTTTGGATTGTTATTGCAATAGTAGTAATTGTTGTAATTGTTGTTATAGCAGTTGTTGCTAAGAAAAAGAAATAAGTAATTATTTCTGAGTAATACTTTAAAGGCAATACGGTGTACGGCACGTATTGCCTTTTCTTTTTTTGTTTTTCACTAAACAACGCAACCTTATCCCATTTCCTTCATATTATATTTTATAGTACGTTTGAAGGGAGAGCAACAATGCTTAAATTACCGTTGAAACGAAAAGCAAAAATAAAAATATTTGTTTTTTTACTGGTCTTTACTGCATTTAGCACTTTTCTATTTTTAAAAATTGAAAAAAGAATTTCCACGGTAGTTGCGGAAATATCTGAAAATGCTGTAAAAGCTGAAGCGGCGGTAATTATAAACCAATCCATTTTTGATAAACTTGAAAAAGACGGTATTACATACGATAACCTAATATTTACGGAAAAAGATAACAATGGAAAAATTACAGCTTTAAAAACAAATGTAATTGAACTTAACAAGCTCCAATCAGAACTATCTCTGATAATATTGGAAAGTCTGTCAGAATTTAAAGAGACAAATATGGAAATTCCTTTCGGTACGGCATTAGGGATTGAGTGGTTAAGCGGAAGCGGGCCTGGAATAAAAGTTGAAGTAATGCCGGTCGGAACTGTAGACACAGAAATAAAAAGCGAGATTGTTTCAGCAGGTATAAATCAATCTCACCATAGAATCATATTGAACGTAAAGGCAAATTTTACAATAGTGTCAGCCGTCTCAAATATTCCGACTTCAATAGAAATCAATGTATGCATAGCTGAGACCGTCATTGTCGGAGAGGTTCCACAGTCGTATGCAAATATAAACAGAGGTATATATTAAAAAATAAAGCGTAAGAGCACCCGTTTTCGGGTGCTCTTATCGTATCAATTACACTATTCAATTTCTATACTTACTACTTGACTGCAAGTAAACTCATCAACGGTAAAACTGCAAATACCATTTTTATATTCAAAAGGCAGGGCCTTATTTTGAGGAACAAGTACTACACTTTTAACCTTTTCCGGAACTCTTATATCAAAAGAAGTGCCGGCAATCGGTATAAGGTCTTCTATAACCTCAACGCCGTTTCCTCTTTTTGTGGGCGTAGCATAAAGCATATGCAAAACGTATCTACTTTCATCCGGCTGTTTATTAAATACCACAACGCCTTGAGCCGGAAGATTAGTTCTTAAAGTTTTTATATCTTTAAGCAGATTATCAAGTACTTTGTGCACTGTATCTTTCAAAATAATGCTTCCGACTGTCGCATATTCAGAGAATATATCCCACGCTATATATCCGCCGTCTTTTCCAAGCACAACAGACGGTGTGTAATCTTCCGTTTTAAAAGGAGTATGCTGATGTGAACAGAAGTGCTCCGGCGCGCGGTTAAAAAACGTTGCACGGCTGTGTCCGAGCACCTCACAAGGACTTCCGCTAAGCTTCGTCTCATATAGGCTGTTATAGAAAACGTAACTTGATGGCGATAAACCTAACGCATTATAAGACGGATGATAATACGTCGGTTTAAACTTGCTTTCCCCAAGGAAATCAACGCCAAAATCATAAACAAACTTACCGGAATTATCAGTACCCGAAACACCGGAGCATAGTAGCTTACCGCCGTTTTCAACAAACTTGCGCAATTTCTCGGATATTTTGTCTGTTATTCTTATTTTATCGGGTAATATTATCACCTTATACCTTGAAAAATCACACTCAGCATCGAGAACATCGTAAAGATACTTACCTTCCAAAAGCATACGGCAAGCTCCTACGTCAGCCGGAGAATTTCTGTCTCCGTCAGCATTTACAGCCTCAACAGACAGCAATCCAACGTCGGCAATCGGCTGCACGTCATAACAGTATTCCTCTACCTTTTCTGCCTCAGAATATGCTTCTCCTATAAGCTCATACGTTGCATCGTCCAAAAATCCATACGGGTGCATCTGATCTCCAACCGAGCACTTTGCTCCGTTTGCAAGCGACAATGCAACCTCATATCTCAGTGCGTTAGGATGCTTGAAACCTCCGAATTCTCCCCAGGAAAGGTGGAATTTTCCTGTCATTCCGAGATACTCTTTTCCAAGTGCCCAAACGTATCTTGCAGATTTTGGAAAATGGTCATATCCCCAGCCGCCGGTAGGCAGGCTCTCAAGCTCAAGGTGTGTATTAGCGTCAGCAAGATCTCTTCTGCCGCATGCAATGTGTCCGCCGTTATGGAAAATTCGTATGTCTGGTTTTATGCTGCGAGCGGCGTCATTTATCGTTTGGACATATTTTTTGTATGTAATTTCCCCAAGTTTTACAAAACTTGCCGGATCATTTTCGTCCCACCCTAAGTCGTGTACAGACTTGCGGCAGCGCTCACAATAGCAAACACGCGGAGCAACAATGTCAAGAAATATGCCTTCCGGCTTAAAACGCTCCACAACTTCCTCCACCTGACTCTTAAGCACATCTAAGTACGGAGTGTTCATGCAGAGCAGATGATACGACGCCTTTTCTGAGTCAAAATACTTTACGCCGTTTTTTTCCGTAACTTCAGGTGCTTTGCCGTCTTGCGACCATACATGAAGATCCTCAGGGTGTTCTACGGCATATTTTTCGTCAAATCCGGCTGAAACGTATATAGGAGCGGCAACGCCTGCCTCTTTACACGCCTCAAGCATTGCGGAGAGTAAATCAAATGAAAGTCCGGGGTGCATCTGATTTGTCTTTGACGGAAAGTAAGCCCAGCCGTGGTGACACTTGGCAAAAATCGTTATTGAGTTCACATGCCCTTTTCTAAGACAATTGATGAATTGCTCTTTATTAAACATGCTTCCTATTTTATCAATAGCTTCTGAAGTATGAAAATCAAGATGAACTTGACGCTGTGGAAGCTTATACATTTTTATCAAACCTTTCTTATTTTTGTATATATTATACCAAAAATATAAATCCGACAAATGCATTTTTCAAAGGAAAATATGTGTTTTCAGCTAATTTTTAAACGCTGTATACTAACGGTGCGTAATCGGTTATTTTCTCAGTGAAAACGCTCATTAGGGTTGGGATTTCTTCATCGGAAATATCAAAACAAAACTCTGTGGAAACCGCCGGAATAAGCCTCAGCCAGTCGCCATAAATTGTGAAAGAGACGGTTACGTCGTTTTTCGAATATTCAGCGTCTTCAAATGAGGTGATATTAATAATTCCCCCATGTCCGAGAGTACAGGCATATATCGGCACGTCATCCTCATTATCAAGTGCCGAAACATCTATTCCCTCGTCCAAAAAGTAATAGGTCTTTGGATTGTTCACTAATTGTGCAACGCTTAGCGGTTTAAATCCGTTCACGCGCGCCGAAAAGTACTCATTTAGCCAACCAAGCGAATAAACGTCCTCGTTGTACAGCGAATAAAAGTAATGCATGAAATTATGAAGATAGTCGGTAAAGTCAATATCCGAGGCGGGCGTATATCCATCAGCAAAATAAAGCCCCCTATACATACAGTTTATAAAGTTCTGAACAGTTTCTCCTGTGTTTTCGTACTCTTTAAATTTAAAAAATAAATCAGTATCGTAAAAACTGTCAATACCATATTCTTTGGATGCCAGAAGCAAGCGGTAGTTGTTCCCGGGATAAAAACCAGGGCAATCTGTCGATTGAACCTTGAAGTTAACAAGATAAGTGTCGTAGCCTTGCGGATATATAACTTGATTAGTTTGCTCTTGAGGAAGAGATATCTGGAAAATTTCATATCCGTCAAAAACAGTGTTTGCAAAGTACGCAGAATAATCGACTTCAAAGTAACTAAGATTTGTCACCATGATATCATTAACAGCCTGCATATCACTGTTTACAATTGCATTTACAAGCTTTATTACTAATGAATCATTATCGGTAACCTCTCCTATTACCTGTCCGCCGATTTTTTCAATTATCTGTTCAACCGTCTCTTTTCCCTGCTCCGGCTCCCCGTCTTCGGCGTTAGATACGTCTTCTCCGTCTTCTCCGTTTTCTGTGTTTACGTTGTCAGACTCTTCTGCATTTTCAGAATTGTCCTGCAAATTCGTATTTTCGCTGTCATCTTCCTGCGTTTTGTCATCATTTGGTAATTCTGTTATATTGTTTTCCTGCTCGAGGCTGTTTTTATCATTTTCTTCTTTGGTGCCGAACAAACTGCATGAGGAAAGCAAAACAGCAGTCAAAAGTGATAAAATTATAATACTGCTTAATACGGTAACAAAACTTCTTTTCATTGCCTTTACCTTCTTTCTTACATGTTCACATAACAATCTTAATGTTCAGATACGTACAACCTATTATTCTCGTTATATTTTGCGTCTTCAAAAAGCACAAAGCTGTCTTTTAAACCGTCAGTAAGGTAGACTGCTCCTGACTTATCAAACAATACTGCTTCAAAATCATATTTTCCCTCTGAGTAAAATTCCAGCGCTTTTTCTGTTCCCATTACAAAAAGTGCAGTGGAAAGTGCATCAGAAACAAGTCCGTCCCGAGCAAAAACAGCAACGCTTTTGAGTGAACTGTCGGCAGGGTATCCTGTTGATGAATCAAAAATATGATGATAGATTACTCCGTCCTTTTCAAAATATCGCTCGTAGTCGCCGGACACCGAAACAACTGTGTCGGTGCATTTTACATATCCGGCAACGCTATCCGGGTAAAACGGATTTTTTATTCCGACAGTCCATTCATTGTCAGAACCCGGTGCGCTTCCGCAAACGGCAATATTTCCTCCTATGCTTACCATGGCATCAGAAACGCCCATGCTTTTAAGTTTAGAAATTGATTGCTCTGCCGCATAGCCTTTTACTGCCGCTCCCAAATCAAAAAGAGTTTTCGTATTTTCCTTGGTAACTGTTCCGTCGTTTGCAACTTCATATGAACCGTATTCGACAAGAGGCAAGACTCCAGAAATTTCTTCTTTAGTCGGCACATATTTTTCTCCGTTAACGTCCCACAGATCGGTCAGAGCCCCCACACATGGATTAAAAGCTCCGTGTGTGTCTAAAGAAATTAAATTTAGTTTTTTTAAGACTCCCGCACATTCTTCAGAAACTCGAAAAGGCGTTTCTGATAAGTTAAGACGGGAGATTTCGCTTGTTTCAATTGTCCGTGAAAAAACGTTTTCAATATCTTTTATAAGCGAATAAACCTCGTCAAGATCCTTATTATTAACCCCCTTTGCTTTTACGGTAATAAAGGTATCCATAGCAAAGTATTCCTTTGCAGTGTAATCAGCGCTATTATTTCCGCATCCGCAAAATTCTAAAACAACAATCATAATCACCGTCAGCGCTGCGGCAATTTTCAGCATGTATTTTTTTATCACTGCCCTATCCTTTCATAATATCGCCTATCGACGTGCCGCAAATGACAAAAGCTTAGATTATAACTCTTATACTTCAAGCATTCTCGCCGCAGGCACGCACAGCACATTCATAAGAGTTCCCGTAATTATACCTGCTATCGAGCAGAAAAAACAAAGAACCGGCATATAATAAAGACACGGCGTTCCGACAAGCAAAACGGCAGCAGCCAATTGTGCCGCTCCGTGCAGGAATGCACATATTACCGAAACACCCACATAAGAAAAAAGTTTTCCTGCCCCTCGCATAGCAAAAAGCAATCCGAGAAACGATGCCGCAGCTCCTGATGCGGATAAAAGAATTGACACAGGATTGCCGGAAAACAAAAAAACTATGACTACACGCAGCAGCGAAACTCCGCACGCATACATCGGTCCGCACACGGAATACGCAAGTACTACAAATATATTTGCCAATCCGAGCTTTACACCGGGAACAGGAATGACAAAGCCTAAGGGAAGAAAGCCTTCAAGCAATCCGACAATAGCGGCAAACACCGTAAATATAGCGCAAACGGTAACCTTTTTGCTTTTTACTTGACCCCCGTTAACTTTTGATGGCTCGTTTTTTATCTGTGTATTATATTTCTGCATCTGTATATCGTTTTCCAGTGTAACCGATGTGCTGTTATTCAGCGTTTTACTACTTTCCTCATTGCTTTTTTGACTTTTGCCTTTAGCTTTACATTTTTTTGTAAGCTTCTCAGAGCTATCCGACAACGGCATCCACCTCCCCATTTTGAGAATACGACGCATTATCAGATACATCTATAGTTATAGTTACTCTGTTGGGAATACAAACAATAGATTTTCCGAGAGGACTATCTGCAGTTATAGGCGAGGTGTGAACACAGGACTTATCCGGACAATCAGACTCTGCGACAAAAGCTTCGCCGCCTGTTATAACTAACTTAAGACCGGTATCGGAAATAAATTCATCAGCTTCTTGAGTTAATAAATAAGTTTTATAAGTTTTTCCGTCAACATTGACAACTACTTTTTTTACCGAATTTGTATCTTTGTCAGGAAAATATAAGATTGCGGCAGACACAGCGCAAACAGAAAAAATCAGAATAACAATCAACAAATCTCCGACTGCAAGTTTATGCTTCATAATTCAAAAATTCGTTATACTTTCTCTCTCGTTCGAGAGTTGTCGGTGCGTTATGACCCGGGTAAAGATTATAATCGCCGTTTAGCGCTGCAAGCTTTGAAACGGATTTCAACAGCTCGCTGAAGCTGCCTCCCTTAAAATCTGTTCTGCCTACCGTGGATGCAAAAAGTGTATCTCCGGTAAATATTGTTTTTTCACTCTCGCAGACATAGCAAACTGATCCCGGAGTATGTCCGGGCGTATGCATAACTTTAAACAGCGTACCTCCGGCTTTAACGACCTGTCCGTTATCGACAGTGCAAAACGAACCGTCATACGTATAGTGTATACCGAACAGTGAGTCGGAGAGATTATATGAAACATCTCTTAAAAATACAGTTTCATCTGAATGAATATAAACCGGCGCGTTAAGGCACTCATCTTTTTTAGTAAGCTCATTCAGCGCACCTATATGGTCGTAATGCGCATGCGTCAGCAATATTGCGTCAATGACATATCCTTTTTTCTTAACTGTTTTTAGGATAATATCTGCATTATCCGCAGGATCGACTATCGCACAGTTTACTCCGTCGGAGCTTACAATATAGCAGTTTGTCATACACGGTCCGAGGCACAAAGTTTCTATGTTCATACAAACATTCCTTTATTCTAAATCTTATGAGTTGATTATATCATCTCACTTTGTAAAAGTCAACAACAACACCTTTTTGGAGGCTCACTCTCGCTTACACACCAAGCATACAAACTTCTGAATATAATATAATGCATTAAAGGCACCGCCTTTTTGTATATACAGATAAATTTAATAAGTTTATACACAATATATTGACAGAAACCTGTGTGCGTGTTAAAATGTAGTCAAGAAAAATGTCAAAACATGGAGGATAAAAAAATGCAGGACTTATCGAAAGAAATTCCGTTTTGTCAGCTTGCTATAATCGGCACCAGAGGCACAGAGAACATGTGCAAAAGAATTCAAAACTACATAAACGAATGGAGAAAAGATTCCGTTTCGTACATTATTGACGCTCAGTTTCCCCGTTTCGGAACCGGCGAGGCAAAGTGCCTCTTAACCGAATCGGTAAGAGGAAAAGACGTATTCATTGTTGCCGATTGCTTTAATTACAGCCAAACCTACAAAATGTACGGAATGACCGTTCCGATGAGCCCCGATGATCATTATCAGGATGTCAAGAGAATTATATCTGCTATCAGCGGAAAAGCTTCCCGTATCTCGGTAATCATGCCGATGCTTTACGAAAGCCGCCAGCATCGCCGTACCGCAAGAGAATCTCTTGACTGCGCTTTCATGCTTCACGAGCTTATCTCTCTCGGAGTAGAAAACGTAATGACATTTGACGCACACGACGACCGAGTTCGCAACGCCATACCTCTTGAAGGTTTCGACAATCTTATGCCGACTTATCAGATGATAAAGGCATTCATGGCAAACGAGACCGATTTTGACCTCAAGAACACTGTTATTGTTTCTCCTGATGAAGGCGCCCTCACAAGAGGTATGTACTACTCTTCAGTGCTCGGCATTCAGCTCAGCATGTTCTACAAGCGCCGTGATTACACTATAGTTAAAGACGGCAAAAACCCGATTGTTGCACATGAATACCTCGGTGAAGATGTAAAAGGCAAGGATATTATTGTTGTTGACGATATCATTTCTTCCGGCGACTCTTTCCTGCATGTACTTGATAAGCTTAAAGCTATGGGAGCGAGAAGAATTTTCGGTTTCTTCACTTTTGGTTTGTTCTGCAACGGTTTCGACGCTATTGATAAGTACTATGAAAACGGTAAATTTGACAGAATATATGCGACAAATTCTGTTTACAATTCCGATGCGGCACTCTCAAGAAAGTGGTTTAAGGAAGTTAATGTGCTCAAGTACATAGCTTACTACATTGAAGCTGTAAACATCAATAAATCTGTCAGCCTTATGCTTGATCCTACCGCTAAAATCCATGCTCTGTGCGACAAGTACGGAATAAGCATTCCCGGAGGCTCTCACTGATATGCTCATACGCAAGGCACAAGACAGCGATTTGCAGGAGCTTTTAGATATATATAACTATGAAGTTCTTAACGGCACGGCAACGCTTGATCTTGCCGAACGTACCATTGAACAGCAGCAAATCTGGCTAAAAGCACACAATATTCTTAACCATCCTCTTATTGTTGCGGTAATTGACGGCAAGATTGCAGGATATGCATCACTATCCACATACCGTGAAAAAGACGCTTACTTTACAACGGTTGAACTTTCTGTATACGTTCATCCCGATTTCCGCCGCATGGGTGTTGCGACAACGCTTATGGAGCATATAATCGGTATTGCACGTGAAGACGACACCATTCACACGATAGTGTCTGTTATCACCGCCGGAAACGAAGCTAGCATAAAACTTCATAAGCGTTTTGGGTTTGAATACTGTGGCAAGATACGGAAAGTTGCTGTAAAGTTCGGAAAATTTCTCGACATAGAAAACTACCAGCTTATGGTTTAATACTCGCAACAGGAACGGCCTGTTGCACCGAAAATGCAATGCATTTATTCTGGTTGCGCAGGTCGTTTTTTATTGTTGAGCAAAATCAAAAAATCTGATAAATAATATATATGAGTACGTATGTTCAAATAAGTTGTACTATTTTAAATAGCGTAACTATACTTAAATCTAATGAGTAAAACTATAAATATCCATAAAAATGCCACAGCCATAACGACTGCGGCATTTTCTCATTTTATATTAAAAGTTCTTATAGCATTCAAAATAGCAATAACTGAAACTCCGACGTCTGCAAAAATAGCAAGCCACATACTGCTGAACCCAAATACAGTAATCACCATAACCGCAAGTTTTACGCCTATAGCAAAAACTATATTCTGCATAACAATTCTCATGGTCTTTTTTGCTATTTTCATTGTGAGAGGGAGCTTTGAGAGCTTATCGTCCATAAGAACGATATCCGCTGCTTCAATTGCGGCATCACTGCCAAGTCCTCCCATTGCAAACCCAACGTCCGCTATCGACAGTACAGGAGCGTCGTTTATACCGTCTCCAACATAACCCGTCTGTTTTCCATTTTCTCTTTCTGAAATGATGCTTTCGGCAATTCTAACCTTATCATCAGGAAGAAGCTCAAAATACGCTTTATCGATACCGAGCTTATTCGCTATGTGTTTGCCGACAACTTCCCTGTCACCTGTAAGCATAACAGTCGTACTTATACCGTTCTTCTTAATAAGCTCCAAAGACTTAACCGCATCATCTTTTACTTTATCCTCTACGTAAATTGTTCCTGCAAGACGTTTATCGACTGCTACATAGAGCGCCGTGGCAATATTTTCGTCCTCTGAAACATCTATCCCGATTTGTTTCATTAAAGCCTTGTTGCCGACATATACTTCCTTGCCGTCTATCTTTGCGTATACGCCCTTACCTATTATTTGTTTCGTATCGCTGACACCGTCGCTTGTGATTTCCGGTAGTTCTCTTTTAAGAGCTTTCGCCAATGGATGATCTGAGAAATACTCAGCTTTCGCGGCAAAGTTGATTACAGACTCATATGAAAAGTCCGGAGATATTTTTGAACCGGTAACGGAAAAATAGCCTTGTGTAAGCGTGCCGGTTTTATCAAATATTATCTTATCAAGTTTTGCAGCTTTTTCTATAAAACCAGCACCCTTAACGAGTATTCCGTGCTTAGATGCGCACCCTATACCGGAAAAGAAAGACAGCGGAACTGATATAACAAGAGCGCACGGACAGGACACAACAAGAAATATAAGCGCACTCTTAAGGTATACAAAGAAATTTCCGAAAAGCAGTGTAGGAATCACCGCCATTAACAGTGCGCACAGGCAGACAGCCGGTGTATAGTACCTTGCAAACTTTGTGATAAAGTTTTCGGACTTTGATTTTCTCGCGGCGCTGTTTTCTGTAAGCTCAAGTATTTTTGAAACCGTAGACTCACCGAAGCATTTGTCTACTCTCGCAGTAAGAGTGCCGCTTATATTTACACATCCGCTTGTTAAACAGTTTCCTTTTTCAACGGTGCGAAGCGCCGACTCTCCTGTAAGAGAAGAAGTATCTATTTCCGATACACCCGAAACTACCGTACAGTCAAGCGGGATTTTTTCACCGCTTTTTATAATAATCATTTCCCCGACTTTAACTTTTTCAGGAGCAACCTGCTCAAATTTTCCGTCAGGCAGAAGCAAATTTGCATAGTCCGGACGAATATCCATAAGTGCAGAAATGGAACGGCGGGAACGTGAAACAGCGTAACTTTGAAACAGCTCGCCTGCCTGATAAAGAAGCATTACCATCACAGCTTCGGAAAATTCAGTTAATGCATATGCGCCGACAGTCGCTATCGCCATAAGAAAGTTTTCATCAAAAACCTGACCTTTAACAATATTCTTTAACGCCTTTAACAGTATATCATATCCTACCACCAAATAAGGCACAAGAAATGCAAAAGCCCTTATTAAATGAAATTCTTCAGGTATCAAAAAACACGGAGCTGCCAAAACAAGAGAAACAATTATTCTTATAAAAAGCTTCCTCTGTTTTTTAGTCATAGATTTATAGATTTTGCTTGCTTTCATATTATCACCGTACAGTCCGGCTCAATTCTTTTACAAATTTTTACTATTGCTTTTTCAATTTCATTTATCTTATCTTCATTCACCTCAAGCGTTATCTTTTGTGAGAGAAAGCTTACTGCCGCGTTTTCAACTCCGTCAAGCTCCGAAATAGCCTGTTCAATCTTTGCGGCGCAATGAGCGCAGTCAAGATCCTCAATTTTGTAAATCTTTTTCATAATAAAAATACTCCCCTTCTTCATTTAACATAACAGCATGTTATGTTAATTATTTTATTCAGTTATTCATTTATATGCTCGGTTCCCTGCCCTATTATTGTACGGACATGATCGTCTGCAAGCGAATAGTATATAGTTTTTCCGTCTCTCCTGAAACGTACCAACTCCGACTGTTTTAAAATTCTTAGCTGGTGTGAAACAGCCGAGACTGATATTCCTACAATTTCCGCAATATCACAAACGCACATTTCCGACTCAAAAAGCGCACAGAGAATTTTTATTCTGGTAGTATCTCCAAAAACTTTATACAGTTGGGCAAGTTTATTTATTTCGTCATCCAACAGCATTTTTTCTCTTACTTGTTCGACCTTTTCCCTATGCTCGTGATGTTCATCGCAATGCGGAGCGTTGCCTTGCATTTCACCATTTCCCTTTTTCAAAAGCTCACCCTTTCTCATTTGAACAATTGCTCAAATATTTTATGCTTATATTATAGCATTAAAATTTTAAATGTCAATAGATAAAACAAAAAAATCACAGAAACTGTGATTTTTTTGAATATTAGAATTTCATTAGTGCCGCCGATAAAACGCCTAAAACAAATCCTGTTTTTTGAGCCGCGCTTAATCTTTCACCAAAGAAAAAACGTCCGACTGCTAAAGCTGCCGCCGAAGTGGATACCGAAATGACCGGAAACAAAATTGACGCGTTTTCTCCGGAGGCAAGGAAAAGCGTCATAAAATTTGCAAGCCCGTTGAACACTCCTGCCAAGAGTCCGTTTGGAATTATTAACTCTTTTGGCGTGAACGAAAGAGTAGTCTTCTCTTTTTTCATATTGTGAAACGAATTTACAGAAGAAACGACAAGCAAAATAAAAAAGGATACGAGCATTGCGAAAAACATAAACAAAGAAAGATGTTTCCCGGCAAAAAGAAGCTGGTGTTTCTTTTGAATTATCGAACAAACGCCGTTGGAACAAAGAGTTATCAGGGTATAAACCATCCATTTACCAGTGATTTTCACCTTACTGCCTTTTTTAAAATTCAGCAGGATAAATGTCGGTACAAGCGCTGACAAGCCAATAGCGCACGGAATTGTTATAGTCTCATTAAGGAACAAAAAGCCGTATGTTACCGGGAAAATCAGAGAGAAAGTAACAATTGTCGATGTCAGCGCCATAGGTCCTGAAATGAGCGCTTTAAGTCCGAAAACCGTTGAAATGCTCAAAAACACTGCGTACAAAGATGCGTACATAAGCGTTGGCGCATGAAAATCAAAGCCGAAAAACAGCGGAAATGAGAAAAATATACTTGCCGCAAACAATTTATTCAAACTGTAAATATCAGCTCTCTTGCCTTTAGGCATTGCTTTGCCGAGAGCTGACTGTGATACAGAAAATAAAACGCTTGCTATATATGCAGCAGCCGTCAGCATGGCTTCCACGCGGAAAGCGATATCTGCTTTTCCATCCAACCCGCTTTATCATACTCACAAGTTCCCGGCGCAACACGGCGAAGAAGTGCCGCTGAAGCCGCGTTAAAATCAGATATATCGGAAAATACCGCCTTTTCTGCTCCCAACATCAAGCCGAAACGAGGTATTGACGGTGTATACAGGTTAAGCGTATGCCATGTTGTAAGCATCGCTCCGTAAAAGTCTCCGGCTTTAAGTGTGTCAACGCAGGAAACGCAGTTATTTCTGTCAAACCACGGAGCGCATATTACGTCAAATCCTTTTGATGCAAGGTGAAGCGTTGTTTTCCACGGCGCTGATGTGACGTCATACTGCCAATCAGTTAACACTGTTTCTTTAGCAAGCGCATTGATAATGTTTTCAGCGGCTTCTGATGAAGCGGCGTTACATGAGTACTTTTCTCCGACCGCTTTACAGTCAGGCGCATACAAAAACATATCCGCCCATATAACGGGACGTCTTCCCTCTTTTACTATCTCTTTTGTAAGATTGCCGAGATATTCCGGAATTGCGGATGTATGAGAAATATCATTTCTATGATAGTCCTCGTCACAGCCAATATGGAAATATTCGCCTTTTCCGAAAAGCTCATAAAGCTCAGCTCTTACTTTGCGTAAAAGTGAAACAACCTCCGGATTATTTATATTCCATGACCATCCGTCCAGTGTAAAAAGAGAATAAAGTTTCGGATTCTGATTGAGAACGACATGTTTTCCTCCGCATATTCTGCAGGCGCTTGCGTGTCCGAGCATATTAAACATCGGTACCGGCTCAAGTCCAAGCTCTCTTGCCTCATTGATTATGGGAAGAATCTGCTCTTTGGTATATGCGTTTTCCCAAGACAATTCTTTTAAGCAATCATACTTCAGCATGCCCCAAAACTCAATCACAACGTGTGTATACTGGGATACTGCGGCAAGCCGAATAAGTCTTTTTAATGAAAAAAGCGTTGTCTCCGGGAATACACAAAAATGTATCATGCGGCGAGCGGTAATATACGCGCTCGAAAACTCGCCGCATTTAATTCGGAACTGCTCTTTTTGTCCTGTCACAGCTTCAAGCGGCTCTATTTTAAGCATTGTCGCAAGAAATCCTCTTACAAGGCAATTATAATCCTTTGCCGCAATATAAATACCGTTTTCAGATATATTTACCGTATATTCGCTGTTTTCTTTAAGCTCTGCTTTTTCCGGATTTCCTATCTCAATACTAAACCTGTTATCTTCTGAATGAACAAAACATATATTTCCGCACGTACACGTAAAACCAGTCCACATAGATTTTACTGCTTCATTGTCGAGGTTTCCGGGAGCAACTGCCGTTACTTCGGCACCAAAATAAAAGAATCTGTCGTTCATTTATGTACTTCCTTTCTCAATAACTAATTTTTCGGTTCGATTATATCATGCAAATATGCATTGTAAAACTCACTTTTTAACATAATGTGGATTTTTCGGCAAGATTGACAAAATTTATACGCTATGCTATACTTTTCTCCAGAGGTGAGAAAATGTTAGACGAATACAAGTCGTTTTTGCCGGAAATTATTGCCGTAGACCATATGTTTTGGGACAAATCAAATCCGCTTGTCGAAGCGAGAAGTTTTGACGCCATTTCTTACAGGGTAAAAGGAAGTGCAAAAATCAACACACAAGACAAATATATAGAAGCTTCGCCAGGAAGTATATTATACATTCCCGCCGGCGTTTCTTACAAAGCCAAGTATGATGAAACAGAAATATTTTGTATTCATTTTAATTCGTTGCCAAAATCCGAGCTTTTTCCGGGCAATATGGCAAAAAAGCATTATTTTTCCGACCATACACCTTTCGTAAGAGAAGCTTGTGACAAATTAGGCGCCGCCGGAATATTCGCAGATGCGTTCAGGTGCTGGAAAGAAAAGCTTCCTGGATATGATTTATACGCTGTCGGTATTTTTTATCAGATATTAGCTCTCATTAAGCGCTCCTCTCTGTTAAATTATTCTTCCCCGGACAATTTAAAGTCGGCTTTGAATATACTTAACAGCGAATTTAAAAATCCTGATTTGAACATTTCCAAGGTATGTTTAAATGCCGGTATTTGCGAGACAGCTTTCCGTTCAATGTTCCGCAGTCTTTACGGAAAAAGCCCCATAAATTACATAACTCAGCTAAGGCTTGAGCACGCAAAAAAGCTATTATCGCAGTCATCCGTGTCTGTGGAACAGGCGGCGCTTTCGAGCGGCTTCTCAGACGGGAAATATTTCAGCAGAGTTGTTAAAAAATACTATGGGTGTACTCCTTCAGCTTTAAGAAAGCATTTTATATAAAATTATAATCTTCTTTTTGCAACAAAAACAACCGGTACGCGTTCATTAGGCATACCGGTTATAATTTGATTTCATTTCGTGCTTTCCATATTAAAATGGCTGAAAAACTCTTTA
>QAKH01000103.1 GCA_003343885.1 Clostridiales bacterium
AAACTCAAGTGGATAAAAACTCTTGTTGAAAACGAAAATGCGGCAGGAGATGCGGATGAGTTCCTGCGCCCATTGAAAATCGACCTTTTCGAGGACGAAACCTTTATATTTACGCCAAAAGGCGACGTTATCAGCCTTCCTTACGGCTCAAACACCATCGACTTTGCTTACTCAATACATTCCCAGGTCGGAAATAAAATGGTCGGCGCTAAGGTAAACGGTGTAATTGTGCCGATTGATACGGTTCTGCAAACCGGACAGATATGTGAGATAGTGACATCTGCTTCTTCAAAAGGACCAAGCCGTGATTGGCTCAAACTTGTAAAAACGAGCGAGGCAAAAAATAAAATCAGGCAGTGGTTCAAAAAAGAAAAACGTGAAGAAAACATTGCCGAAGGTAAGAATGAAATCGATAAGGAGCTTAAGAGGTACGGAAGACCTTTCACCGAGTCGCAGAAAAATGAAGTCGTCGAAAATGTTGCAAAAAGATCAGGTTTTCTCGATGTGGAAGACTTTTATAACAATATCGGCTACGGAGGAATGTCCGTTTCCAAGTTTTCCGCCAAACTCAAAGACGAATTTGACCGTATAGTTAAGACAGAAGAGGAAAAACACGAAAGTCCACAGGACGTTATTGTTACAACAGATAAAAATCCTGTTTCCGAAAATAAACGTCAGAAAGAAAAGGAAAGCGGAGCAATCCAAAGCGTTATAGTAGACAGTATAGATAATTGCCAGGTACGCTTTGCAAAATGCTGCAATCCTTTGCCCGGCGACAGTATTATCGGCTTTGTTACAAGAGGCTTTGGCGTATCAGTGCATAAATATGACTGTCCCAACGCCGTTGCAGGCCTTAAGAAAGAAGACGAAAAGGATCGCTGGGTTACAGTAAGATGGTCGAGGCGTTCTCTCGAGCAGGGCGAAAATACGACCGGAGCATTCGAAACTCTCTTGCAGATTTACGCAAATAATTCAATAAATATTTTTGCAGACATAGCCTCTGTTTTCGCTGATTTAAGAGTGGTTGTACACTCAATGAACTCAAAGGAAACATCCGGCGACGGAATGATAATTAACCTTACAATTACTTGCAGAAATACTTCGCATGTAAATCTCATCGTTTCACGCCTTAAGAAGATAAAGGACGTAATCGACGTAACAAGAGGTTTTTCTTAATACCGGCATAAATAATTACTTGATTAACTCAGTTGAAAGAGGTAAAAATGATAGCACTTATTCAGCGTGTGAAGCACGCAAGCGTTACGGTTGAAAACGAAAAAGTGTCGGAAATATCCGACGGATTTTTGATACTTCTCGGAGTCTTTGATAAAGATACGGAAAAAGAGGCGGCTCTGCTTGCCAAAAAGACCGTAAATCTAAGGATTTTTACCGATGAAAATGACAAGATGAATCTTTCGCCGGCAAATCTCCGTGAAAACGGAAAAGAGTGTGAATTTTTGGTGGTGTCGCAGTTCACGCTTTGCGCCATGTGCAAAGGGCAGAACAGACCGTCTTTTATTCCTGCCGCATCACCGGATGAAGCAAACGAGTTATATGAAAAATATGTTTCCTATCTTAGAAACGAGTATGGCTTTACTGTCAAAACCGGCGTTTTCGGAGAGCATATGCAGGTAGAGCTTCTGAACGACGGACCTGTGACGATTATACTTGATACGGAAAAATTGTAATAAAAATTGTAATTATGATAATAAGTTTAAATGACCAAACAGGCGCTGTAAATGATAATTTTCTGCAATCTCTTGTCCTTTTGTATATGCCGTGCGAAAGCTTTTCACTGAGCGATAAATCCGGAAATACCATGGAGGTCGCGGTAAGCGCAGAGAGCGGAATTTGCAGTGCGAAAATAAAAATATGCTGCCGCGGAAAATGCGAAGAATACTGCGATACATCTGAGTTTGACGAAAGCAGGCTTGCAGTAAAAAATCTTGTAGGTAAAGTTTTTCTTGCGGCGGCGGAAAAAATATTCGGGTATAAGTCTCCGTGGGGAATAGTCACCGGAATAAGACCTGCAAAGCTTGCGGCTGATTACTTAAAAAAGTTTACGCCGGAGCAGACGGCGGAAATTTTAACTGACAAATACTTTGTCAATCCGAAGCGTGCGGATATATGCGTGCGCACAGCAATCAATGAGATGAACTTAACTAAAGATTTGCAGGATAAAACATGCAGTCTTTACGTTTCTATACCGTTTTGTCCCTCAAAATGCAAATACTGTTCTTTTGTTTCTTCTGCTACTCCAAGGCTGTTGTCTTTGATTCCGGAATACCTTTTACAACTGCAAAATGATATTGTTGTTATTTCTGAAACCGTGAGAGAACTCGGACTGAAGCTTGAAAGCGTGTATGTAGGCGGAGGAACGCCGGCGGTGCTTGATGAATTACAGATAGAAAAGCTTTTGAACTGCATAAACGAAAGTTTTGATATCACGCCTGATACCGAGTTTACGTTTGAAGCCGGAAGACCTGACTGTATTACAGAGCAAAAGCTTAAAGCGGTATATAATGCAGGCGTTTCGAGAATAAGCATAAATACGCAGACAACAAATAACGATATACTGCGCTCGGTCGGCAGAAAACATACATACGAAGATTATTTAAAATGCATGTATCTTGCAAAGGATATCGGCATAAAATGTATAAATACAGACCTTATCGCAGGACTTCCGGGCGAAAGTGCGGAAAGTTTCCGAAAAAGCATACAAGATGTTATTGCTGTTTCTCCGGAAAATATAACCGTTCATTCATTCACGCTCAAGCGTTCGTCAGAGTATAAAACGACTCACTCAGCTTCTGTGGACAGCGCCTCGTCAGACGCACTGGATATGGTTGAGTACGCAGCCGAAAGCGTGATAAAATGCGGTTATGAGCCGTACTATATGTACAGGCAGAAGAACACCGTCGGAAATCTTGACAATACAGGATACGCAAAACCGGGTACGGCGAGCTTGTATAACGTGTACATGATGGGGGAGTATCATACAGTTTTCGGAGCCGGAGCCGGTTCCGTTACAAAATATGTTTCGGGGAACAGAACACGTATAGAACGGGTTTTTGCACCGAAATATCCGTATGAATATCTTGATAAGGAAAAATATTCCGGTTTTGATAAAGACTTTGCGTATGAATTTTATTCAAAATTATACTAACTTTCTTAACATACTTGACTATCTTTACTAAGGGTGATTTACTTGTCCAAGCAGAAAAGCCAGACTTTTGTTTTCGGCGCCGTAATACTTCTCATATCAAATGTACTCGTAAAGCTTATCGGTGCGGTATTTAAGATACCGCTTACGCATATTATCGGAGTTGCGGGAATGTCGAACTTCAACGCAGCTTACAGTATCTATGTTTCCTTTTATATGATTTCAACCGCCGGTATACCGGTTGCTGTTTCCAGAATGATTGCCGCGAGCAATTCAAAAGGAAATTTAAACGAGGTCAAGAAAATTTTCAGACTTGCGTACTGGGTGTTCTTCACTGTTGGTCTTGTGGGAACGGTAGCAATGATTGTATTTTCACGCTCGTTTGCTGAGTTCTCGAAAATGCCTGATTCCTACCTTGCAATGATTGTAATTGCGCCCACTCTGTTTTTTATATGCCTTTCATCTGCTTACAGAGGATATTTTCAGGGAATGCAGAATATGGTGCCGTCAGCAGTATCACAGGTTATAGAGTCGGTCGGAAAGCTCGGCATAGGTCTTGTTGCCGCATGGTATTTCAGGTATGTTAAAGGCTACGAACTTCATGTTGTTGCGGCGTATGTAATATCAGGCGTTACGATAGGTGTTTTTGCCGCAACGGTATATATATACATTATCAAACTTATGTATAATTCTTCAGCAGATTATAAACATTCGGTTGAAGCTTGCGCCGATATGCAGGTAAGGTCGAGCAAAAGCCTGCTATATGAACTGGTTATAACCTCGCTTCCGATTGCTATCGCTTCTTCAATAATGGGGCTTACCAATACCGTTGATACCTTCCTTATGGCGCGCAGACTTGTGTTAACCGGAATTTCCTCAGAGGCAGCCGCAAGCTTTTACGGAACGTATACCTCTATGGTTATTCCTCTTTTCAATATGACTCCGACATTTATATATCCATTTGCCATAAGCGTAATTCCCGCTCTTTCCGCAGCAATTGCCAATAACAAGCCGAAAGACGGTGTTGCCCAGATGGAATCTGCGTTCCGAATGGGCGCAATAATATCCATTCCCTGTGCAATTGGAATAGGTGTAATGTCAAAGGGAATTGTTTCTTTACTTTTCAGCTCCGAGTTGATAGACACAGGATCTTATACCGTTGATGCGATTGATCTTGCCGCTCCGGCTCTTTCCATAGTTGCGTGCGCAATATTCTTTTTGGGTATTATTTCTATAACCAACTCAATATTGCAGGCATATCGCTTTGAACGAAAAACAATTGTTTCAACTTCCGCCGGCATAATTGCAAAGATCATCTTCACTTATTTTCTGTCTTCTATCCCTGGTATCGGAATTATGGGTTCAGCTGTTGGAACTGCGGCATGTTACTTTGTAATAATGTCATTTAACGTGTTCTTTGTGATAAAGTATACCCACTTTGTGCCCAGCATAAGAAAGACATTCTTAAAACCGCTGATTTCCGGCGTTGTTTGCGGATTGACAGCAATACTTGTTTCAAATTTGCTTGACGGAAGAATAAACGCAAAGATAGCAACAATACTCTCAATAGGAGTTGCGGCATGCGTATACCTTGTGATTTTATTGCTTATAAAGGGAATTAACCGCAAGGACGTGCTGATGATTCCTAAAGGTGAGAAGATATGTGCAGTTATGGACAAATTTAATTTGCTTGAAAAGACGGACGCTGAGTAGTTGAAAGAACGGTTAACGCTTTAACCTGTTAGCTTGTACTTAAGCAAGAAAAGGACTGTTAGAAATGACCGAGAGAATAAAAGATTTTAAAAACAAGGAAAAATATACGCTTGGGGATATAAGGGAACTCGTAGAAATATTAAGAAGTCCAGACGGCTGTGACTGGGACAGGGAACAGACGCACGCAAGCGTACGTAACGCCTTTATAGAGGAAACTTATGAGTTTGTTGAGGGTATAGATAAGAATGATACCGAACTCATGGAGGAAGAACTCGGAGATGTGATTTTTCAGGTTTTCTTCCACGCACGTATCGCCGAGGAGAACGGCAACTTCAATATAGACGACGTTGCCGACGGAATATGCAAAAAAATGGTTCTTCGCCATCCGCATGTTTTTGGTGAAGTTAAGGTGAAAAATTCAGATGAAGTTCTGAAAAACTGGGAAACGATAAAGAAAGAGGAAAAAAGCAGAGATACACTTGCAAAACAGCTTGAAAGCGTTTCAAATGCACTTCCTTCACTTATCCGAGCCGAGAAACTTTTGTCAAGATATAAAAAAGAGGGAGGCACGGTGTGTACCGATACAAAAGAGCTTGCAGATAATATTTGCAGTCTTTCAGCTGACCTTTCGAAAGACCTTTCGGCACAGAGTATCGGAAAATTGCTTTTTGCGATAGCAAATCTTTCATACGCCCTTAAGATTAACTCGGAGCAGGCGCTGTATAACGAAAACGAAAAATTCATTGAAGATAAAACGCCGGCGCGTGAATAAAAAATGCGTCCGCTGCGGAAAGGAAAAAGTATGAGACTTGATAAATATCTGAAGGTCAGCCGCATAATCAAGCGAAGAACAGTAGCAAATAATGCATGTGACACAGAGCATGTTACTGTAAACGGCAGGCCGGCAAAGGCATCTTATGATGTAAAAATCGGCGATATAATCGAGATAACTTTCGGAGAAAAGAAACTCAAATTTGAAGTTACTCAGGTTAAGGAAACGGTCGGAAAAGACGCGGCGTCTACACTTTATCGCGTATTGGAATAAAGAGGGCTTTTTCTGCATATTCATTTGTGAAGACATATTTCATGATGAATATTCAGAAAAGGGGAATGACATATGACACAAACCGCGTGTGGAAATATAACCGTGACAGAAAGAAAAAACATAGAACTTACCGGAGTAGTTTCGGTGGATAGCTTTGACGAGTATGTAATAACACTTACGGTTCAGTGCGGAACTTTAACGGTGGAAGGCGAGGGCCTTAAGTTAAACGAGTTGGATCTTGACAGAGGAAGAGTCACAGCGGTCGGCAGAATTAACGCTGTATATTACTCGGAACAGTCGGCTGCGGCAAAAGGCGGAGTATTGTCACGTATTTTCGGAAAGCGCGGTTGAGTTGGGGTATGGATATACTATTCGGCAGGGCTCAGCTGCCGGTTATAATTTCATTTTTCGTATGCGGCGTGATGTGCGGAATTCTTTATGATGTTCTGAAAATTAAAAGACGCATTTTCGGTTCAAGGGCAGTTATACTTTTTTTTGACGATTTGCTGTTCATGCTTGTGGCTACTGTGACAATTATTTTCAACGCGTACGCATTTAATAACGGAAATTTCAAATGGTATGAAGTACCGGTAATGACGCTTGGATTTTTCCTGTACATGATTTCCTTGTCACGATTGTTTACAGCGGTTTGTTTTGCCATAATCGATACCGTCAAAAGATTTATTGAGAAATATTTCATTACGCCAATTGAAAAATTGCTTCGCATTATTGTAAAGACTGTCAGAGAACGAACGGAAAAAATAAGACTTGCTTTGGTTTTACATTCAAACAGTCGAAAAATCATTGGCTGTCGCCTTTAAGTTTGAAATGAGGGAAGTTTGATGAGCTATTTAAAAAATATAGTAATAATAGTTATTATTTTTCTCTTGTTGTTGTTGGGAATTAAACAGCAGCTTGATATCAATGAGTTGAACGGAAATATATCAGAGCTTGAAGAGCAATTAGAAAACATAAAATATGAAAACGAGAAAAAACAAAATGAAATAGACGCTCCGTTAGATGAGCAAATTGAGGAATATGCCAAGGAAAACGGATACAGAGATCCCGACGCGCAGTATTTCTATAACGATTTCAGCGGCTGACAGAGTCTCCTTTAAATTTGGAAAAACAAGAGGTAAAAATTATGAGGATAGTTAATACAAAAGAAATTTCAAAAGCCGTTGAAAAATTATTAGTGGAGGCAAACTACTTTTTGCCTGATTCTCTTGCAAACAGAATAAAAGCGTTCCAAGACAAGGAAACAAATATACTTGCAAAATCGGTTCTTTCAAAGCTAACAGAAAACTTAGACGCCGCAAAAGAGCTTAACGTGCCAATTTGCCAGGATACGGGCATGGCGGTTATTTTTCTTGAAATAGGGCAACAGGTTTTTCTTGAGGGAGATTTGCTTGAGGACGCCGTAAATGAGGGTACGGCAAACGCTTATATCGGCGGATATATGAGAAAATCTATTGTAAAAGATCCGCTGTTCGACAGAAAAAACACAAACGATAATACGCCTGCGGTAATACATACTAAAATAGTTCCCGGTGATAAAATAAAAATCACTGTTGCTCCGAAAGGCTTCGGAAGCGAAAACATGAGCCGTATAAAAATGTTCAATCCTTCCGCTGAAAAGAAAGATATTGTAGATTTTGTTACTGAAACAGTCCGAATTGCGGGTGGCAACCCGTGTCCGCCTGTTGTAGTGGGAGTCGGTCTCGGAGGTACTTTCGAGTATGCGGCATTTTTAGCGAAAAAAGCTCTTACAAGGGACGTCGACGTTAGAAATCCTGATGATAAATACGCACAGCTTGAAAATGAAATGTTAGAAGCTGTAAACCGGCTGAACGTAGGTCCGCAGGGCTTCGGCGGCAAGACCACAGCCCTTGCGGTAAATATAGAAACTTTCCCTACGCATATAGCAGGACTTCCGTGCGCTGTCAATATCGGTTGCCATGTCACTCGTCATAAATCGTTCATAATTTAAGCTTCTTTTAATTCTTTTGCAATAATTCAACAATTTGTATTTAATTTCACTTTATTTTTTATATATTATCAACAAAAACACCTTTACATTTCACAAATCCTGTGTTATAATATAAACAGAGAAAGGGAAACCTTTCAATACAAACACAGGAGGAAGACTTATGAAACTGACGATTACTGGAAAAAAATTTACGGTCACAGACAAAATTTCCGAGAAAATCACCGAGAAGCTCAAAAAGTTTGACAAATATTTTGATGATGAAGCTGTCGGAAATGTAGTGCTTCGCTCTAGGAAAAATGTAGAGATTATAGAAATTACTATACATTATAAGGGGACTATGTTCCGTGCGGAAGTAGAGGAAGAAACGGCTTTAAACGCACTTGACAGGGCGGTAGACATTATAGAACGCCAGATAAGGAAGAATAAGACAAGGCTTGAACGACGTCTTAAAATCGGAGCGTTTGATAAGGTTGCTCTTGCAGACAGTCAGTGGAAGGATGCCGAAGAGGAAGACATCCGTATTACCAGAACCAAAAAATTTGTTGTTAAGCCAATGACGCCCGACGAAGCAATACTCCAAATGAATTTGCTCGGACACGAGTTCTTCTTATTCAACAATTCTCTTACGGACGACATGTGCGTAGTGTATAAGAGAAAAGACGATGAATACGGATTGATAGAGGCCGTAACTGATTAAAAAAATAAAAAATAGAATTGCCGGTACGATTTTCGCACCGGCAATTTTTGTTCTGTATTGTAGAAATATTAAAAATCAAATATAAACGATTTTGTATTAAAAAGTTTATTACTTAAAAAACAAGCCGTATTCAAGGAAAGCGTAGTTGTCTTTCCAGTTTCTGTTGAGACCGCCGCCGAAAATTTTAGAGTTATGGTGGAACGAGGCAGGTCCGACAACATATGATTCACATCCGAGGTGGAGAGGTCCTAACAGATTTCTGAAATTGCTGGTAAGTTCAATTTCAATTTCATTTACACCCTCTTTGAGTAGTCCTGAAAGGTCAAAGCGGTAAGGGGCTCGAACAAGAGCAGGCAGCTGATTACCGTTTACACAAGCTTTTGTAATAACCGCTCCCATCCTGTCAAATTCGATGCATCTTCCGTCAAGCTCGGATTTTTGTAAATCAACAGTCTTTTTTAAGGTCATTTTGCCAGTGTAGAACGGATATCCCTGAAGCGCTATGTTTCCGTCCTCAACCTGTTTTCTTTGCGGAACAAGAGTAAACGGCCCGTCGGTCACAAAACTTCTGTTAGGCGCCGGAACGTACTCTGATGCCGATTTTACGCAGAAATCACCAAGCAAATAAACAGCGTCAATTTCTCTGTCGTACCACAGCTTGTTGCGCATTGCCTCAAATTCGTAACAGTCCTTTATTGTTTCGTATATGTGCTTTGGCTGAACGAAATCAGTTATCAGTGTTATAGTGTTAGTTCCAGCTTTAATGCGACCGGAAATATCAACCTTAATAAAGGTCTTATCTCTGAAATAGCCGCATTCTTTCTTTTCAACAGGCTTTTCGTTAATGAGTATATCATAATATTTCGGCTGTTCGACGACGAGATATGTGTCGCCGGGTACATCAAAGTCGCTCATAACTGTAAAGTCCATACGCACGTTCACTTGCTTTTCATATGAATCCGCGATTTCCTGTATGTCCGTTACAGGAATGTTGTCTTTGATTTTTTCGCCGTCAATATAAAGATTGCAGTAGTCAAGTGTTAAGGCGTTCTTTTCTGTTTTTGAAATTTCCCATGTCCCGTACAGTTTGTTGTTTATTGGTGAAAGAGGAATACTTTCGTCAGTGTAAGGCTGATACCTGTTGTCACCGTATACAAAAAGTATAACCGAACCTTTAGGTTCAAGTAATATGTCTGTGCAAACCTTTCCGCCTTTTACTGTGAACGGATAGGGCTTGACTAAACCGGTGTCGTAGTCAAACTGCGCCAAAGACGCTCCGTCGGCTTCAAACAGCGCCCTTTCACGTCCGGAATATGTATTCACAAAATAATACATCTTACAGTCTTCAAATTCACGGTAAGCAGCCTGAACATCACAAGCAGTTCCGTCACTGTGCTTTAGATTGATAATTGAAGCACCGCCGTGAAGCATAGACAGCGCTTTTTCGGGAGTCTCGGCAATCGTTCCGGCAATATGTGAAACAGCGTCAGACTTTTCACCGTCAATATATTTCGGCACTCCGCCGATAAAAATAAGATTTCCGCCGTTGTTCTTGAATTCTTTAAGAAGCTTAAACGTGTATGAGTCAATGACTGAGCACGGCGGCACAATAACGGTTTTATATGACATTTCGCCGACATTCAGTGTGTCGCCTGAAACAGACGCGATTTCACGCATAACTGTTTCGTCGCCGAGATGGTGCGGAATTTGGTGCGTATCAAGACATTTGATTACATCGATGAGCTTTGAGGTGTACTTTGAGTCAACCTCCTGCTGCCAGGCATGGTCGTCGCAGCGGCTTATCCAGGCGCTTGAAATAGTGTGCAGAACAAGTACTTCACATTTTATTTTTCCCTCTGCCAGAAGCATACCGACGCGTGCGGAGAAATCCATAAATGACTTGTAGTCCTTCCACCATGGGTTCTGGTAGAAATGTCCGGCGGGATAGTCGCGCTTGCGAAGTCCTTCAAGCGAATAGCCCTCAAGATGCTGGCATAAAAGATTTACGCCTTTAACCATCTGCCATTCGAGTATCCATTTTAACTCTTCAAAGCTTACGTCCCAGCCGCAAAGAGCAAAGCTTTCGGTAAGAATCTGTTTTTTACCGGTTTGGGCGCATACTGATGTAACCTGAGGTGCCAATAAGTCGCGGCCTACGCTTCTCGCAAGCTTGTCAACTCCGGGAATGTGCATATACATGTAGTTAGGCATACAGGAGCCATTGCAGTCAAGCTGGGAAGCAAAGGTTTCTTCGCAAACCATGTGACCGGTAAGACGGGTACCGTTTTCGTTGCACCAGTCGTATATTTTCTTCATGAAGTTTTGACTGAAAAGACATGTTACAAGTTTAAAATATCTGTATCTTGTGCGGTACGCGGCTTCTGAAGTTATAAACAG
>QAKH01000024.1 GCA_003343885.1 Clostridiales bacterium
CATTTTAATATGAGTTTAGTTTTTATACCCAAAATTCAATGTTTTTTCACAACATTACAAAAAAGGACCTCGTTTTGAGATCCTTTTCGTTTTTTACGGGCTTTTTAAACAGCCCCTTTTTTGTTATATATAATTTTTAAGGGATATATAAAATGAAGTCAAAAAACGTCAGCGGAGAGTTTTTCTGCTGACGCTTTTTAAGTATTAATTCAGTTTTGTAAAAATTCGTCATAGATAGAATTCAATTCTACCTGATTTTTGAAATCAATTTCAGACAGTATTCTATAACTTGCCTAAAAACTATATCATAAAATGGAAGCGCAATGTTTGCAATAGCGAAAGCTCCGATAATTACCGCAATATGAATTCTGACAATAAAAAGCGAGGCAATAAACAGAGCCGCAAGCGCGGTATTCATTACCGCATATTTTATTGCATATACAACCACCCGTGAGCATATTTTTTCCTCAAGGAAGCTTTTAAGTAAAGGATAATACCCGAAAAATGCGGCAAACAGGATACCGGCAGTTTTTTGGTGGGACAGTAAAAGCGATATAATGCAAATGATTATATATACCGCAATGGCACGTGCCTTGCCGGTTTCGTGTTCAACCAAGGCAACGCATAAAGAAGCAAGTATCGCAGTGGCTATGTCAGCTTTTCCGAACAGGGCGCCTGCGTATATAATTATGCACCCCAACGCCGCAAACATAGCGGAAAGAGCGGTTCTGTTGATTCTTTTCAAGAGAAGAGTTCCCCCTTACGCATTTAACAGCACGATATTAAATCGCCGCCGCAGCATTCGCACAAGCAGTCTGCACAAATTAAAGAGGTGCAGACATCGCAGGCAGAGCATCCTCTTGCGCCCTGAACCGGCTGCCCGTTCCAACCCTGGGAACTGAATGTTACATTTGCTGCCTGGTCGCGTGCGGCCCTGTACTCTGCGTTTGACGGATCCATCTGACACGCTCTCTCCAGGTGCGCACGAGCGTCAAATATTCGCCCCATACCCATCAGCGTACATCCCATAAGGAAATGCCACTCAGCACCGCGGTCAGCATGAGCAACCGAGTTTAATTCCGAATACGCCGCGGCAAAATTTCTCGCGTTTATATTTTGACGTACTCGGCTGTAGTTAGTGCCCGAAGATGATGAAGATGATGAGCCGTATGAATTGTATGAGCCGTAAGAGTCGTACGAATTGTTATAGGAATTGTAGGAAGAACTGCCATAAGAATTGCCGGAAGATTGAGAGCCTGATTTACGCATTTTTTGGATTTCTTCGTAAGCGGCGTTTACTTCCTGCATCTTTTCTTTTGCGAGATCCGCAAGGTCTGTGGCGGCATACCTGTCCGGATGATATTTCTTCGCAAGATCCCTGTATGCTTTTTTTATTTCCTCGTCTGTTGCGTTTTCAGAAACGCCTAAAACGCTGTATGGATTCCTGTTCAATCTGTTTCTCCTTTGTAGGTTTTTTATTAGATATTGTCGGGATTATTTTGGTTATCAATATTTTCGATACTAACGGAATTATCGGACTTATCATTTTTATCGTTCTTGCCTGAATTTGCCGAATATTTCTGCAATATTTTATCTGCTTGCCGCTTCATACCTTCACATAGTATATTATAAATGAGAGCTTTGAGTGAAGCGTCTGTGAAATCTATCAAATCCAGAGCCTTTTCAATTTCTGTAAGCGAGTGGGTGCATGCGCTCACAAGCATCTCAGCCGCTCCGCCCGGAAGTTCGGTTCCGTATAGCTCGACAATCGGATTGTATGAGGACTTTTTTATGTCGTCACGCATGTCGTCAAGCGCATCGACTGCGTATATCCATTTGCCTACGTGATACCCTGCCATGCAGGCAATATTTTTTTGCACAGGCGCTTTGTCATAACCAAAGCAGAAAATCTCAGCCGTAAGCTCTCCGAATATCCCGGCAGGTATGTCTATTGACTTTGTTTTTTCCTTTTCACACTTTGAAAGTTCATTTAGTTTGTTCTGTATAATTTTATAAAGGTCTTCTAATCCTGCCCTTTTTTTAGCATATAGAAAGAATGGAAACGCCGCCCCATAGACAATCTTTTTTATTCCGTGCGTATCCTTTAAATCATCCTGCAGCTTGGCAAGCGAAAGAAGCGCGGAAACCTTGGCGCAGTAATCAAGCACAGAGTTTCTCTTAATGACCGGTCTTTTCTTTAACGGGTGCAGGAAACATCTTTTTCGTTCGATTTGGTAGTCTTCATTTTCAAGTACCGTCCGTATCAGAAACAGAAATACCATGTCGTAAGACAGCGTAAGCCTTGAACATTGCCCCGTGCAGCGTCCCATGTTTTTGCACAGACCACAGTATGCCGCCTTGTACAGCGCATAATCCTTTACTTTCAGTTCAGGGGAGTACTCTCTTACATAACCGAACATCCGTCACTTTGCCTTTCGCAGCGTTTTTCCGTATTTTAGATTTAATAGAAAAACGTCTATATATTTACAGCTTTTACCGCTGTTTTTTTGTTTGTATTGTATACCTTACACTCAATAATCAGTCTTATCTTTTTTAGCTGTTCTGCTTAATCTATTCTGCCTGTTTATTTTCGGCTGAAAGAACATAGTCAGACAGCGCCGAGGCGAAAAACGCACATACCGAAGCCGTGGGCAGGGAATATTTAACTTCTTTCCTTGCGTACGGAATATGGACTTTTACGTCAGCGTTATCATAAAATTCCGACGAAATGCCTCGCTTTTCTCCGCCAATAAACAGAATAAACGGCTCGCGCGGCTTGAAATCGGATATCGGCACGCTGTCGTGCGCGAGAGCCGAACATATAATTTTCCAGCCTTTTTCTTTAATAAAAAGAGCTGTTTTTAAATCATCCTCCGGCATTTCGGCGATTTTGCAAAGTTCACTTGCGCCGGCGGAAGCACGTGCTATAATTCCGTCCGCATTATGCCAGCTCCGCTTTGGCAAAAGTATTCCGGCACAACCCATGGCGTAAAGCGTCCTTATAGAGTACCCAAGATTGAACGGATCCTCAATACCGTCAAGATAAACGTAATAATCTCCTGCGGCAGGATTTGACAACAGCTCGGAAAAGTTCTCGTAAACACGGGAAGACACAAGAGCAATCACACCTCCGTGAGTGTTCGACGCACTGCCACGTGATAACTTTGCAAGCGTATCTTCAATATATGCCCTGTCGGCAAGTGTGTAGTTAATTCCGGCAGATTCAAGAAAGGATATAAGCGCGAGAGTTTTCCTGTCGCGCTTTTGTTTTTTGCGGAAGTCAATAAGCACCGCATAAATTTTTCTTTTACCCGAAACAACTGCGGCTCTTACGGATAAGCCGCCCTCTAATACACATACATCCTTCTCGGACGACAAAATATTTTCACAAATGTTCATCTGACTAAGCCCTGTACTAACTTAACCTTTAAATCAACCTTTAACTTAAACATACAACTAACCCTGCGTGGTTGTTGAGTTTTCAGGCGTGTTGGTATCAGTATTTTCTGTCGTATCAGAGCTTTCGGCAATTTGTCCGTTGACGAATGTTCCGGTGTACGGCTCCTTGCCGTTTCCGAAATCGTATGTTCCCGTGCCGTTCATCATGTCGTTTGCGAACTCTCCCTCATACGACTCGCCGGTTGCCCACACGTATTTTCCGTATCCGGAACGGCGGTCATTCTGAAAATCGCCGACATACTCATCTCCGTTAGCGTAGGTAACCTTAGGCTTTCCTGTGTAAACCATACCGTTTTCAAGCTGTACCGTAACTTCCTGTGAGCCGGAACGTTTGTCGTCCACAAAGCTTCCGTAGTAGACAGATCCGTCGGAATAGTGCTCCTCGCCGACGCCGTTTCTCATATTGTTTTCCCATTCACCGTAATAATATGAGCCGTCCGCAAAAACACATTTGCCAAGTCCGTGCTTTTTGCCGTCGAGAACCTCGCCGGTATATGTTATTCCACCCGGAACAGTGTATGTCGCATTACCTGTCAGCTTATCTTCCTTAAAATCTCCGGAATAAACCGAACCGTCAGCCTTGTAGGTTATCGTTCCTGTGCCGTCACGGAGAATACCTTTGATTTCTCCTTCATATACGTCACCGGTGCTGTATGTTATTGTTCCGTTAGCCGAATCAGGTTCCTTTACCAGCTTTCCGGAAATCCCGTCAGCATATTTTACAGTGCCGCTAACAGGCTGACCGTCCTTGACAAAGCCGGTGAATTTTACTCCGTCAACATTTATATATCTGTAACCGCACGCAAATAAAATAATTCCGACAATCGCAATTATTATAAGCGCGGCAATCAGCACAGCCGCAAGCGGACTGCTCTTTTTTCTTTTCTTTCTTCTTATTGGATAGCTTCCGCTTCCGGCAGGTCTTACGGGTCTTGTGTTGCTGTTATATTCGGGCATGTGTAACATCCTTTCGTTCACCTTTGTACTACTAACTACAGTATCTTTAGATTTTGCCTTGCCTGCAAGGCAAAGCAAACGGCAGAGATTTCAGTGTATAAACAATTGTATGCTTTTTTACAAAATTGTTATTCATAAATTTCGTCTTGGCTGATTGACGGTTCATCTTCACTTCCGATGTTTTGTAATTCACTGTCTGTTCCGTTTTCTTTAGATAAGCTTTCTTCGGATATGCTTTCCTCAGACGAATCATCAGACAAGTTATTATCGGATGAGTTTTCCCCTTCATCATTTTGAATATCACTGTCTTGGGTGAGAGCGGAGTTGTCTGAATTTTCCGAATCATCTTTTTCGCCCATAAGCTCATCCTGGTTTAACTGTTCCTGTTCTTCAAGAAGGTCTTTGTCGTTTCCTTCGACGCCATATGCCCCCGAAGAACCGTCATCCGTAACAATATCTCCTGCCCAACCGGCAAGAAAATCAATTACAAATGTTGCTGAAATTGCAAACACCAGAAGCACACATAAAAGTCCCGCAAGTTTCGGTACGCTTAATGGCTGTTCAACATGTTTCTTGAAGTTTTTATCAATCCTGTCTTCCGGCAGGTAGTACAGAAATTCGCTTTTTGATGTAAATAACAGCTCATCCTTGTATTTTTCAGCGGCGGAAGCTGCATCGTTTTCAGCGTTTTCCGAATCGGAGCCGATTTTTTCGATAGCCCTTGCTATGCGGGAACCGCCTGAGGCAAAGAAACGCACTGCACCTTTTACAGCCCCGCTTTTATATCCGAGCTGCTCAAGCGTTTGAGCGCTTTGCTTGTCGTAAGCGCATTTTTTCATGAGCCTTTTTGCAAATCCGTTCAAAGTTTTCTGCATTACAAACGCATAGACAGCACCCACAGTAACTGCACAGAATATTGCCCATACAATAGTCTGGGTGGTAAATTCATTCATTATTTCTTGTACCTCCCTGTGTTTCGCCAATTAACAAGGCTTTTATAAATCTGTATCGATCGATTTACGAACAATACATTCTTTTTCACAGTAAGCTTACAGTAAACTCTATGCTTAAGCTTATTCTGCGTATTCGTCAAATACATCCTTGCCGCATATAGTTTTTAACAGGCTTTCTAAATCCTCGTTGCTGTAATACTCGATTTCAAGCTTTCCGGCACCGTTCTTTTTTGAGCTTGCCGATATATGTGCTTTTCTTCCGAGACGTGAAGTAATTTTTTCCTGTAATTTTTCCATGTATATGTCGCTGTCACGCTTTTTTTCGTTTGCCGGAGTATCTTTTTTGTCACGTCTGGAAAGTATGTTTTTTACCATCTTTTCGGTTTCTCTGACGGATAATTGCTTAGAAAGAACAATATCTAACGCCTCGTTTATGGCGTCTTCGCTTTCAAGAGGAAGCAAAGTCCTTGCGTGTCCCGGCGTAATGTCGCCGCTTTCGAGAAAATCGAGAACGTTTTCCGGAAGTGACAGCAGTCTTAGAGAGTTTGTGAGGTTAGGCCTTGATATTCCGACTATTTTTGCAGTCTCTTCTTGTGTAAGACCGAATTCGTCTGTCAGCTTTTTTAAACCTCGTGCAATCTCGACCGGATTGAGATCTTCTCTTTGGAGATTTTCTACCAGCATAACCGCACTCGCTTCAGTATCGGACAGCTCTTTGATAACCACGGGAATTTCCGTAAGACCTGCAATAGCGCTTGCCCTCCAGCGTCGTTCTCCGGATATTATTCTGTATTTTCCGGAAAGCAGTCGCTTTGTCCTTTCGTCGTCGTCTTCACGGGCGGCGCTTCTGACAACGATAGGCTGTAAAACTCCGTGTGATGCTATCGAGTCGGCAAGTGCCTTTAAGGCTTCGTCGTCAAATTTTTTTCTCGGCTGATCCCTGTCAGGTTCAATATCGGATATGGGAAGAGTTGTTATTTCCGCAGAGTTTTTCTCGGAATCAAATGTATCCGGGTGTGTTTCTGCAAAAAGGGCGTCTAAACCCTTTCCTAAAGCAGATGTTTTTTTTGGCATGTTTTTTCCTTTCCGTCACCTTTTATAATATCTGTTAAAATAAGTATTTTAGAACTGGAAGTATAAGAAGGGACTGTAACTGTTTCCGGCAAGCATAGCTGTACAAACAACGAGTATCACGAACAGTGACACATTTCTTATAACACCCACAGTGGTAGTGCCGAATGCCGAAGAAGTTTCGACTTTTTCCGAAAATCGCTTTAGCAGCTGTGAAACCGGAGCGCAAAGAATAATAGCAAGAATTATAAAGTAAATGTAGTTCATAAATGTGACGCCGAAGTCGGTGCTTGAAACCGATGAGCCGCCGCCAAACATTACTCGAATATATGCGAAAGCCTTTCCGATGTCTTTAAAATAGAAAAATACAAATCCTATGTCAACTACCAGTATTAGATATATGTGCTTTATAACGGCAGGTATTTTTTCAAACTGATTTTTGAACAGCCGCTCAAGCATAATAAACAGTCCGTTGTATAATCCCCATACAATAAAATTCCAGCTTGCACCGTGCCAGAAACCTGTAAGAAACCATACGACAAACAGGTTAAAGAATACATGTTTTCTGTTTCCGCCCATAGGAATGTAAACGTAATCTCTGAAGAATCCGCCGAGCGTCATGTGCCATCTGCGCCAAAACTCCGAAACGGACTTTGAAATATACGGATAGTTGAAGTTTTCAGGAAACTTAAATCCGAATATCTTTCCAAGACCGATTGCCATGTCACTGTAACCGGAAAAATCAAAATATAACTGGATAGCGTACATAAAGCTGCCGAGCCACGCCGCAAGAATCGGAAGAGAAGATATATCAGCGTCCATATATTTTTTTACAAGGATACTTGCAGTATCGGCGATGACAACTTTTTTTGCAAGACCGCACAAAAAGCGCTGTACACCGTCATAAGCACGAATAACGCCGTGTTTTCTTGCTTCGATTTCATTTGCAACGTCGGTATATCTGACAATAGGACCGGCAACGAGTTGGAAATACATCGAGAGATAGAGCAGGTATTTCGGAAAGCGCTGCTGCGCCTTGCACGTTCCTCTGTAAACATCAATGACATACGTGAGGGTTTGAAAGGTGTAAAATGAAATTCCGATAGGAAGCTCTAATTCAGGCACCGGAAGAGCAGAGGAAAACAGAGCGTTTACGTTTTCAGCCAAAAAGCCGGAATACTTGAATGCCACAAAAATCCCTATGTCAAGTACAAGTGAGGCGATTAAGGCAAGCTTCGCTTTTCCTGTGCCGCGGTATTTTTCTATGGTTTTTGCGTTTTTCCAGTCACAAAACGCCGTAAAGACAAGCAGGAGCATCCATGCCGGTCGTCCCCACGCGTAAAATACCAGCGAGAAAACAAGTAAAACAGTGTTTTTTACGGCAGTTGATTTGGAAAAAAAGTATAAAATCAGGTTTAAAGGTAAAAATAAGTAAAGGAATATAAGACTTGCAAATATCACGGCAGTGCCTCCGAAACCTGTATGGTTTTATATAAAATGGTTAAGATGTTTTGAAAGGAAATATGTATGGACAAAAGAAAATTCAACGAAAACGACAAACAAAAATTCAGAAAGTACGCCGAAAGTCATGCCCCTAAATCAACACTTTTAAAAGATTGTGTGATATCCTTCCTTGTCGGAGGAACAATCTGCGTTATAGGTCAGGCAGTCGGTGACTTTGCAAAAAGAATGGGCGTAAACGAAGAAAACGTGAAAATTGTTATCCCGGTTACCCTCATATTTTTGTCATGTCTGCTTACAGGACTCGGCGTTTACGACAAAATTGCACGCTTCGCAAAAAGCGGAACGCTTGTCCCGATTACAGGATTTGCAAACTCAGTCTGCTCAAGTGCCATAGACGCCAAAAGCGAAGGTTTTATCTTCGGCGTTGGAGCGAAAATGTTCACGATTGCCGGTCCCGTAATAGTATACGGAAGCGTTATTTCCGTCTTATGGGGAATTGTTTACTTTTTTATGAACAAATAACTAAATGTAAAATAAAAGTAAACGGCGTTAGGAAAACGCCAAGCTTATCTTACAAATTCAGTTCTTCAAGGTCAATGGCGGCGCTTGCGTCGAACTTGTTTCGGGCAGGCAGAAGCTTTTCGTTGCCGCAAACCTTGCATACAACGTGAACGGCGTCGTAATCAATTACGATTTTTACGGCATGCCCGCCGCACTTCCCGCATGTTATTTTTTTGTCCCGGACAAGCGTGTCAAGCGCAAACAGAACTTCTCTGACTACGTTCGTGTCGGCAACCATCATATCCGACTCTTTTTTCGCCTGCTCATCATCTTCGTTGTCGGCAAGCAGATCCATGATTATAGATTCGGTCCTGTCAATTTCCTCTTCGATTTTATCTTCATCGCCTATGAAGCATATGTCAAGACCGGAAAAAGAACATGACAGAATAAAAATATCTTTTGAAAAAAACGTTTGGGCTGAAACCGTATACGGGTGCGGGTGAGGGCATACAAGACACGGAACGTTTAACCGCACTTTCATGTCCTTGGTAATGCTCATTTCAAGAGCGGATTTGTGACATTCTATACATTCCGCACGGAATCCTCCTGACAGCATAAACATGTTTACGTCGGCGGATATAATACAGCCGCAGTACGGGCAGCGGTAAGCGATTTTGGTTGAATTTTCGGTAAGCAATTCGGTTCTGTCCTTCCTTGTGTCCATTGTGGAATTATTTTTAAAGTAAATGTCAGTCATTAGAGAGGTCAGGTATGTATCATCAGCCTGTTTGTACGGCTTCCTGCCTGTTAGAGCTGATAAATACGCCCGAGGCACAGCGCTCAAAGTAGAACAAATATTGTTGGGCAATTCCTGCGTATTTGCCGGACAAATGTCCTGTTGCACCGTTCGGATAATACTTGGCAAGTATTTTTTTAACCCATACGTCTATCGGAAAAGCATCGTAACGGGAAAAACCGAATAACAGCGTGCAGGCTGCGACCTTATCGCCGACACCCCGTATCTGTTTGAGAAGCCCTGCGGCGTCCGGTGTGTCAAGACCGGATACCTCCGTTAAGAAAAACGGATTTTCACATACTCTCTTTGCCGCGTCAAATATATATTTTGCCCTGAAGCCTGTCTTGAGAGCGAAAATCTCATTCTCTCCGGCGTCGTACAGAGCCTTTGCCGCCGGAAAAGAGTAAAACTCCCTGCCGTCATCCGCTTCAAAAACCTTGTTTCCGAAGCGCCTTGACATAGCGCTTATGATTCCTTTAATGCGTGGAATATTGTTGTTTTGGCTGATTATAAAAGAGCACAGGGTTTCCCACTTGTCCTGCTTCAAAATACGTATACCCGAGGCAAAACGCGCCGCTTTGGAAAGGATGGGATCGTCTGAGAAAGACGAAGATATTCCGGCATAATCAGTGCCGAGATCCAAAAAATCTTTCCATTTTTTCGGCTCAGGCGTGCTGCCGCTTGATAAAATTTTTACCGTTTTTTCATCTTGCTCAATTTTTATGTAATCGCCGAACGCAATGCCCTCATATACCTTTGCCGATGGCTGTGAAGTCAAGCTATCGCCGACAGCGTCGAACCTGAAACATTGTCCGCAGTCAAAAATCTGGACTATATCAAAATTTTCCGGCCTTTCAAACTGAAATTCCGTCAATCAAAATCATCCTTTCTACTGCCGCCTGTAAAAGCGGCGGATTGTTTCTTGATTTGTTAAAAAAAATATGGTATCCTTTCCTTGTATCAGAAATATGATTTACTGCCTTTGCCGGAGTACGGCAGGCGGAGAAGAAAATACGAATATATGAACATACGGAAAGGAAACATCACCATGGAAGAAAAAATATATACTATTCCGGTAACGCAGGCGTTTGAAAAGAAAGATGGCTGTCCGTTCTGCCGCCTTAAAAAAGAGCTTGAGAATACAGAGCTTGAACTTATTATGGGAGCTTCCATGATGGAGCCTGACGTAAGAATAAAGACAAACGAGCAGGGATTTTGCCGCAGGCATTTCGATAAGATGTTTGA